>NZ_SMLD01000017.1:0-93008 GCF_004352805.1 Nonomuraea mesophila | reverse complement strand
GTCGGTACCCACCCCAACCAGGCTCCCGAGGCCGTGGGCGAGGCGGTGGGGCGGGCGGATGAGGCCGCGCGGTGGTGGGCCGCGATCGGGGCGGCCGAGCGGAGGCGGCGGCTGCTCGACCACAAGGCGGTCATCACCCGGGAGCTCAGGCCCCTGGCCCGGCTGGTGCACGAGGAGACAGGCAAACCGGTCGGCGACGCCACGCTGGAGCTCGTCCTCGCCATCACGCACCTCGACTGGGCCGCCCGCAACGCGGCGAAGGTGCTGGGCCGCCGCCGGGTCGCCACCGGCATGATCGGCCTCAACCTGACCGCCACCCTCGAATACCTGCCGCTGGGCGTGGTCGGCGTCATCGGCCCGTGGAACTACCCGGTGTTCACCCCGATGGGCTCCATCGCCTACGCGCTCGCCGCGGGCAACGCGGTCGTGTTCAAGCCGAGCGAGCTCACCCCCGGCATCGGCGTGCGCCTGGCGGAGTTGTTCCAGGAGTCCATGCCGGAGCACCCGGTGCTGCAGACCGTGACGGGGCTGGGCGAGACGGGGGCGGCGCTGGCCGCCGACCCGAGGGTGAAGAAGGTGGCGTTCACCGGCTCGACCGCCACGGCGAAACGGGTCATGGCGGCCTGCGCCGAGAACCTCACGCCGATCGTGGCCGAGTGCGGCGGCAAGGACGCGTTCATCGTGGACGCCGACGCCGACCTGCGGGCCGCGGCCGACGCCTGCCTGTGGGGCGCCATGTCCAACGCGGGCCAGACCTGCGTGGGCGTCGAACGCGTCTACGTCGTCGACGCCGTCTATGACGGTTTCATGCGCGAGTTGTCCGAGCGGGTGGCGAACGTGCGGGCGGGCGAGCACTACGGCCCCATCACGATGCCCGGCCAGGTGGACATCATCAAGCGGCACATCGACGACGCCGCCAAGTCGGGGCGCCTGGTGGCCGGCGGCACGGGCGCGGTGCGGGCGCCGTACGTCGACCCGGTGATCGTGGAGGACGTGCCCGAGGACTCCCCCGCGGTGCGGGAGGAGACGTTCGGGCCGACCATCACCGTGCGGCGCACCCGCGACGCGCACGAGGCGCTGGAGCTGGCCAACGCCTCGTCCTACGGGCTGGGCGGCACGGTCTTCTCCAGGAACGCGCGGCGGGCGACGGAGCTGGCCCGCAGGATGCGTACGGGGATGACCGCCATCAACTCGGTGATCTCGTTCGCGGGGGTGCCGGCGTTGCCGTTCGGCGGGATGGGCGACTCGGGGTTCGGCCGGATCCACGGAGCCGACGGTCTGCGCGAGTTCGCCAGGCCCAAAGCGATCTCACGGCAGCGCTTCGCGATGCCCGGGATGAACCTGACATCGTTCTCACGGGGGCCCGCGGAACTTGAGCGGCTGATCAGGCTTGTCACGTTCTTGCACGGACGACGTAAGAGATAATCGCCGCACTCTTTCCCAAAACCGATCATCCGTCCATAATTGTGTGCTCTGGGGGCCACGATCATGTTGGACGGGTGGAATGTGAACCGGTCTTACCGGGGAATGTCGGCTGAGCAAAGGCTGGCGGACAGACGGGAGCGGCTGATGACGGCCGCGTACACGCTATACGCGAAACCGGGTTTCGCGGCCACGACCATCGAAAGGCTGTGTTCGGAGGCGCGTATCTCGAACCGGGCCTTCTACGAATGTTTCGGCGGTCGCGAGGAGCTCCTCCAGGCGTTGCACGAACGCTGCGTGGAGGAAAGCCTGGCCGTGGTGGCCAAGGCGTTGCAGGAGGCGCCCTCCACGCTGGAGGGCCGGGTCGAGGCGGGGATCCGCGCGTATGTCGAGTTCGCCACCGCCGACTGGCGCCGGGCCCGCATCATGCACGTCGAGGTGCGCAGGTCGGGAGACGTGCTGGCCATGTCGCGCCAGCGGGCGGTGGACTCGTTCGCCAGGCTCGTGGAGGAGGCGTCCGCCGATTTCCCGCAGGCCGCCCCGCTGAATCGGCACTTAGTGGCGCTGGGCGTCATTGGCGGGCTGCAGGAGTTGCTCATCGAATGGCTGCTCTCCGACGACCAGCCGACGATCGACGAACTCGTCGCCGTCGCGGTGCACATCTTCAACCGCAGTCTCGGCCCCGGCTGACTCCGCATATCTTGCTCTTTAGCGCGACGATTGCGAGCGGTATCACGGACAGCCGTAATCACCATTTTGTAGGCGACAGGAAAGAGCGGGCGACGGCTGATCGTCGCCCGCTCCGATATGTCACCTCAGGCCACCGCGGCAGCGGGAACCTCCACGTGCAGCACCCGATTCAGCCGGGTCACCGCGAGTATCCGCATGATCCGCGGGGGCACCCCCCGAAGAACGAGGCGACGTTGCACGCTCAGCGCGCGCCGATGCGCTCCCACGAGCACTCCGAGCCCGGTCGCGTCGATCATCTCCAGCTTGGAGAGATCGAGGATCAGGTCGCCTTCACCGGTGTCGAGAGCCTTGTGCAGGCGCTCGCGCACCCCCGCCGACGTACCGGCGTCAAGCCGGGCCCCTATCCGCACCACCTGGGCTCTCGGATTCCCCCGGACGCGCATGTCACCTCCTCAGTCACGCCTGCGAGCAGGTCACCGGCCGGCGCGAACCACGCCGGCGGAGACCACCCCCCGCTCACCTCTCCTACCCACGTATCGGAAGTGACACGACTGCGTTCAGCACGAACTCGTCATCCTCCGCAGGCTGGGCGTTCACCGTCCCGCCCGCGGCGGCCAGCCGCTCCCGCAGACCCGCCAGGCCGCTCCCCAGGTCGTCACCCTGGCGCTCGGCGACCCCGTCGTTGCGTACCTCCAGCTCCGCCTCGTCCTCGGTGAAGCGGATCGTGATGCGGCAGAACGTCGCGACGCTGTGCTTGAGCACGTTGGTCACCGCCTCGCGGACCGCGTAGGCGAAAACCTGCGACACCTCGCCGGGAAGCTCGCGGTAGGGCAGACGCATCTCGCAGCGGACCCCCGCCGCTTCGAGTACTCCTTCAACGCTATTCAGCTCGGCGGTCAAGTCAAGCTCGCGGTAGCCGCGTACCGCCTGGCGCAGCTCCCTGAGGGCCTTCCTGGTCAGCGTGTTGACCTCCGCCATCTCGGCCTTGGCCGCGCCGGCGTCCTTGTCCGACAGCCGTACGGCGAGCTCGGTCTTGACCGCGATGGCCGACAGCTGGTGCCCCACGGTGGCGTGCAGGTCCCTGGAGAAGCGCAGCCGCTCCTCGGCCAGCGCCAGCCGCGTGTGCGCGTCACGGCCCTCATGGGCCTCCACGGCCAGCCTCCAGATCAGCAGCCACACCCGGCCGGACGGCGGCAGGATGAGGCACCAGAGACCGTAGAGCAAGGTGTAGTAGCCGACCCCGCGGTCGGCGAACATGCCGGAAGGCACGGTGACCAGGGCCAGCGTGACACCGGCCACCCAGGTCCCGGCCACCTGCAGGACGAGCGTACGGACGGAGACGCCCAGCATGGCGACGCCCAGCCAGGCCACGAGCACGAAACCCCAGCCGATCGGGTCCGCCCCGCCCGCGCCGGCCGCGGCCAACGCGAGAACCGCCGCCACCACCACCTGCCTGGTGGGGTAGCGGCGGTCCAGGATCGTGTCCGCCATGCGCAGGTAGAGCCAGGTGAACCCGACGGTGGCGAGCAGCGCGGGGCCGGCCCGCCACCACGACAGCACGCCTTCCGCGTGCGCGTTCACGGACCAGACGGCGATGAGCACCCACATCGTCAGCACGCCCGAGCCGATCATCACCCAGGTGAGCCGCCGTGCCCGCTTGATCAGATCCATCTACTTGGCGCGCAGCACGTCGCCGAGCTTGAGGCGGGCCCCCGTCCGCAGCACCGCGCGCTCATAGATCTTGGCACCGAAGGCCAGCACCACGGGCACGGCCAGGAGCATCGCCCCCATGGACAGGGCCACCTCCCACAGCGGCACCTCGGTCGCCGCCATCCGCACCGGCATGACCATGGACGAGAACGGCGGGATGTAGGACACGACCGTGGCCAGCGTGCCCGTCGCGTCGTTGGTGGCGTAGAAGGCGACAAAGTACGTGATCATGATGAGCATCGTCAGCGGCGTCAGCACCGAGCCCACCTCCTCCTGCCGCGAGACCAGCGACCCGAAGGCGGCCGCCAGCGCGGCGAAGAAGAGGTAACCGAGCACGAACCACACCAGCACCGCCGCCACCAGCCCCGGGATGCCGGGCGGGAAATCGGTGGCGAGGCCCGAGGCCATCGCCGAGCCGAGCCCGACGACCAGGATCGTGACCATGTTGATCAGACCGAGCGTGCCCAGTCCCACGATCTTGCCGCCGAGCAGTTGCCACGGCCGCACGGTGGAGAGGAGAATCTCGACGATCCTGCTGCCCTTCTCCTCCACCACGCCCATGGCCACCATCATGACCTGGCCGATGATCAGCATGAAGAGCACCAGGACGAGCACCACGGCGATGCCCGTGCGCGCCGACTCGTACCGCGTGTCGGCGCCCACCGACTGCATCTGCAGCGGCGGGATGGACACCCCGGCGGCGCCCAGCTTGACCTCCCGGTTCACGCTCTGCAGGAGCACGCCGAGCTCGCCGTCGATCTGACCGTCCGTCAGCACCTTGGTGCCGTTGACCAGCACCGCGTCCACGTCGCCGTCGACCACCGCCTGCGTCGCCGCGTTCTCGTCGGGGAACTCCCGCCACTCGAACGTCGTGTCCGGCGCGGCGGCCTGCAGCGGGAGCTGCTGCGAGTTGACGGTGCCCAGCGTGTACGAGTCGTTGCCGCCCAGCACCTTGGGAGCGAACGAGACCGCCGCCACCAGCACCGCCGTGATGAGCAGGCCGACGACGAACCCCTTGGTCCGCAGCTGTGTCACGATCTCCCTGCGGGCGACCAGCATCAGTCCGTTCACGCCACGGCCTCCTTGAAGATGTCGGTGAGGCTCGGCTGCTCGGCCCCGAAGTGTTCGACGCGCCCGGCCTTGACGGCCCGGCGCAGGATCTCCTGGTCGTCGCCACCGGTGGTGCGCAGGATGTGCCGGTCCCCGTCGACGGTGACCGTGCCCGGCAGCCCGTCCGCCCAGCCGGGAGCCGGGTCCCTGACGACCACGCGCAGCTCGCCGGCCTCGGCCGCCCGCAGGCCGGCCACCGTACCGGCGGCGACCATCCGCCCGCCCGAGACGATGCCCACGGAGTCGCACAGCCGCTCCACCAGCTCCAGCTGGTGGCTGGAGAAGATCACCGGTACACCGCCCCTGCACCGCTCCTGCAGCACCGTGGCCAGCGCGTCGACCGCGATCGGGTCGAGCCCGGAGAACGGCTCGTCCAGGATGAGCAGTTCGGGGTCGTGCACCAGAGCCACGGCGAGCTGCACCCGCTGCTGGTTGCCCAGCGAGAGTGCCTGCACCGCGTCGTTCCTGCGCTCGGTCAGCCCCAGCTGCTCCAGCAGGTCGTCGCCCGCCTTCTTGGCGGCTGTCGTGCTCATCCCGTGCAGGCGGCCGAAGTACTCGATCTGCTCGCCGACCCTCATCTTCTGGTACAGGCCGCGCTCCTCCGGCATGTAGCCGAAGCGCCGCCGGTCGCCGGGGCCGAGCGGCTCGCCCCGCAGGCTCACCGAGCCGGAGTCCGCCTGGAGCACGCCCATCACGATGCGCATCGTCGTGGTCTTGCCGGCACCGTTCGCGCCGACGAACCCGAACATCTCGCCCGGCCGTACGGTGAAGCTGATCCCGTCCAAGGCGATCTTTGCAGGGGAGCCGGGGCTGCCCGCGAAACGCTTGCGCAGCTCGTTGATCTCGAGCATCAGGTCATCTCCTTCGTCATGGGATCAATAGTGGCTTTCTCCCGGTTCTCGGAGCCAGTCGTCGAAATCACGGGCCCGATGTGGATCCCGCGTACGATGTCGATGACATTTGTCACGAGTACGCTGAGGCCATGACGCGCGCCGACAAGGACAAACCGGTCGTCCTCTCCCGCATCTACACCCGCACGGGCGACGACGGCACCACCACGCTGAGCGACATGAGCCCGGCCCCGAAAACCGACCTCCGGCTCGCCGCCTACGCCGACGTGGAGGAGGCCAACGCCCACCTCGGGGTGGCGCTCTCGCACGGCACCCTGCCCGCCGACCTGGTGGAGGTGCTCGTACGCGTCCAGAACGAACTGTTCGACGTGGGGGCCGACCTGGCCACGCCGGTCGTGGCGAACCCCGACTTCCCGCCGCTGCGGGTGGAGCAGTCGTACATCGACTGGCTGGAGACGCAGTGCGACCGCTTCAACGCCGACCTCAAGCCGCTGCGTAGCTTCATCCTGCCCGGCGGCGACCCCGCCACGGCGGCGCTGCACGTCGCGAGGGTGACGGTGCGCAGAGCCGAGCGTACGGCCTGGGCCGCGCTGCAGGCGCACGACGACATGAACGTGCTGACCGCGAAATACCTCAACCGGCTGTCGGACCTGCTCTTCATCGCCTGCCGGATCGCCCACGCGGGCAACGAGATCCTCTGGAAGCCCGGCGGCACCCGCTGACCACCCACGCCGCCTCCCGGAGCAGGTTCAGGCGACGTCCAGGTAGGCGCTCGGCGGCGCGGACTCCAGCCAGGCGAGAAATCCCGTCAGCGCGTCGGCGCTCATCGCGATGGACACACCCCGCGTGCTACCGCTGAGGTCCACCGCGAACATCTCGCCATCGATCTCACGGCGGGGAGAAACGACGAGGCCGCGCCTCGCGATCGCGTGGCGCGGCCTCAGTCGCACACCCAGAAGCGGGATCCAATGGAGCTCCCCGTCGGCGTAGCGGGCTACGCCGCTCTGCCAGGCCCGCTCCCCCACCCGCAGACGACAGGGCACGCTGCCGCGCGAGCGGGTCAGCGTGACCCAGCGCAGGACCACGAGGGCGGCGAACAGCACCAGGACCACTACAACCGTCGCCATCATGCCGCCCCCTGAGCCCCGTTTGGAATATGTGTCAGACCTCTTCGCCCGCCGCGCGCAGCCGAGCCCTGGCGCGCTTGGCCTCGATCGCGGCGTCGGCATCCTCCTGATCGGCCTCGATCGAGGCCTGGGCCCGGTCGAGAGCGTCACGGGCCGCCGCGATGTCGACCTCGGAACCGAGCTCGGCCACCTCGGCGAGCACGGACACCTCGTCGTCGGCCACGGAGATGAAGCCTCCGTGCACGGCCGCCGCGAGATCGCCCTCGCCCTCCCGCTTGATGCGCAGCACGCCGCCCTCGACAAGCACGCCGAGCACAGGTGCGTGTTGCGGCATAATACCGATCTCGCCGTCCACGGTCTTGGCAATCACCATGTCGGCCTCGCCCGACCAGATCTCACGCTCGGGTGAGACAACCCCTACGCGTAGCTTCGCCACTTGTGTAGGTTCCTTTCCGATCAGGTGGTGGCACGGCGGGCGGCCGTACCACCACCGTAGGTCCGGGCTCGCAGAGCTCGCCCTTCAACTGGGGCGATTTAGCGGCGCTCGAGTTCCTTGGCCTTGGCCACGGCCTGCTCGATGCCACCGACCATGAAGAATGCCTGCTCGGGGAGGTGGTCGTACTCGCCCGCGCACAGGCCCTTGAAGGAGGCGATGGTCTCGTCCAGCGGGACGGTCTCGCCCGGCTGGCCGGTGAACGCCTCGGCGGCGTACATCGGGTGCGACAGGAACCGCTCGATGCGGCGGGCCCGCTGCACGGTGACCTTGTCCTCCTCGGAGAGCTCGTCGATACCGAGGATCGCGATGATGTCCTGGAGCTCGCGGTACTTCTGCAGGATCCGCTTGGTCTCCTGGGCCACCGCGTAGTGCTCCTCGCCCACGATCTGCGGGTCGAGGATCCGGGAGGAGGAGTCGAGCGGGTCCACCGCGGGGTAGATGCCCTTCTCCGAGATCGGCCGCGAGAGCACGGTCTGCGCGTCGAGGTGCGCGAACGCGTTGTGCGGCGCCGGGTCGGTGATGTCGTCGGCGGGCACGTAGATCGCCTGCATGGAGGTGATCGAGTGACCGCGCGTCGAGGTGATGCGCTCCTGGAGCACACCCATCTCGTCGGCCAGCGTGGGCTGGTAACCCACCGCGGACGGCATGCGGCCGAGCAGGGTCGAGACCTCCGAACCGGCCTGCGTGAAGCGGAAGATGTTGTCGATGAAGAGCAACACGTCCTGCTTCTGCACGTCACGGAAGTATTCGGCCATGGTCAGCGCCGACAGCGCCACGCGCAGCCGGGTGCCCGGCGGCTCGTCCATCTGGCCGAAGACGAGCGCGGTGTCCTTGAGGACGTCCGCCTCCTCCATCTCCAGCCAGAGGTCGTTGCCCTCACGGGTGCGCTCGCCCACACCGGCGAAGCACGAGGTGCCACCGAAGTTACGGGCGACGCGGCGGATCATCTCCTGGATGAGCACCGTCTTGCCCACGCCAGCGCCGCCGAACAGGCCGATCTTCCCACCCTGCACGTAGGGGGTGAGCAGGTCGATGACCTTGATGCCGGTGACGAGCAGCTCGGTGCGGGACTCGAGCTGGTCGAACGCCGGGGAGGGACGGTGGATGCCCCACCGCTCCTCGATCTTGAGCGACGAGGTGGGCACGTCGAGCGTCTCGCCCAGCGCGTTCCACACGTGGCCCTTGACGACGTCGCCGACCGGCACCGAGATCGGGGCGCCGGTGTCCTGCACCGCCTGGCCGCGAACCATGCCGTCGGTGGGCTGCATGGAGATGGCGCGCACCAGGTTGTCGCCCAGGTGCTGGGCCACCTCGAGGGTCAGGGTCCTGGTCTCGCCGCCGAGGGTCACCTCGACCTTGAGCGCGTTGTAGATCTCGGGCATCGCGTCGACGGGGAACTCCACGTCGACGACCGCGCCGGTGACGCGGGCCACGCGGCCTGTGCCGGCCGCCGCGGCTTCCACAGTTTCCACAGCTTCTGCAGTCATTTCACTCTTTCCCCGCTGCGGCGTCAGCGAGCGCGTTGGCCCCGCCGACGATCTCGCTGATTTCCTGGGTGATCTCCGCCTGGCGAGCCTGGTTCATCTCCTGGGTGAGCAGCCGCATCAACTCGTTGGCGTTGTCGGTCGCGGACTTCATCGCGCGCCGCCGCGCGGCCTCCTCGGAGGCCGCCGACTGCAACAGCGCCGTGAAGATGCGGGACTCGACGTAACGCGGCAGCAGCGACTCGAGAACGTCACCCGCGGTCGGCTCGAACTCGAAGTAGGGCGGGATCACGGTGGACTCCGTCGCCTCGGTCTCCTCGACCTCGAGCGGCAGGACCCGCTTGACCACGACGTTCTGGGTCAGCATGGAGACGAACTCGGTCGAGACGATGTGGATCTCGTCGATCCCGTTGTCGTCCTTGAACGAGTCGATCAGCGTCTGCGCGATCTCCTTGGCGTCGGCGTAGGCCGGCTTCCTGGAGAAGCCGACCCACTCGCCGCCCATCTCACGCTGGCGGAAGGTGTGCCACGTGACACCCTTGCGCCCGGTGACGAACGGCACGACCTCCATGCCGCGGCCCTCCAGCAACCCGCGCAGGGCCTCGGCCTCGCGCAGGACGTTGGCGTTGAAGCCGCCGCAGAAACCGCTGTCGCTGGTGACGATGAGGACGCCCGCCTTGGCGGGGTTGTCCTTCGCCACGGTCAGCGGATGGTCGACGCTGGCCGCGTTGCTGACGACGCCCGTGACGGCGCGAATGATCTCACGCTCGTACGGCAGCGCCGCCTGCATCCGCTGCTGCGCCCTCACGATCCGTGAAGAGGCGATGAGCTCCTGGGCGCGCGTGATCTTCGCGGTCGACTTGACCGAGGTGATCCGCCGCCGCAGCAGCCTTAGCTGGGCACCCATGACCTACTTCTCCGCCCGACGGACGACCTTCTTGATCTTCTCCTGGCCAACCTCTTCGGCCTCCAGCGGCGCCACCGGCTCGTCCTTGACCAGCAGCTCGCCCGAGGAGGTGGTGAAGCCCTTCTTGAACTCCGTGATGGCGTCCTTGAGGGCGGTCACCGTGTCGTCGGTCAGCTCGTTGGTCTCGCGGATGGTGTCGAGGATGCCCTTGTGCGAGGACTGCAGGAAGTCGAGGAACTCCGTCTCGAAGCGCCGCACATCGTCGACCGGCACCTCGTCGAGCTCGCCCGTGGTGCCGGCCCACACCGACACGACCTGCCGCTCCACGGGGAACGGTTCGTACTGCGGCTGCTTGAGCAGCTCCACCAGGCGCTGACCGCGTTCGAGCTGGGCCTTGGAGGCCGCGTCGAGGTCGGACGCGAACGCCGCGAAGGCCTCCAGGTCGCGATACTGCGACAGCGACAGCTTCAGCGTGCCCGCGACCTTGCGCATGGCCTTGACCTGCGCGGAACCACCGACTCGCGACACCGAGATGCCGACGTTGATGGCCGGGCGCACACCCGCGTTGAACAGGTCGGTCTCGAGGAAGCACTGACCGTCGGTGATGGAGATGACGTTGGTCGGGATGAACGCCGACACGTCGTTGCCCTTGGTCTCGATGACCGGCAGGCCCGTCATCGAGCCGCCGCCCATGTCGTTGGAGAGCTTGGCGCAGCGCTCCAGGAGCCTTGAGTGGAGGTAGAAGACGTCGCCGGGGAAGGCCTCGCGGCCCGGCGGGCGACGCAGCAGCAGGGACACGGCGCGGTAGGCGTCGGCCTGCTTGGTCAGGTCGTCGAAGACGATCAGAACGTGCTTGCCCTGGTACATCCAGTGCTGACCGATGGCCGAGCCGGTGTAGGGGGCAAGGTATTTGTAGCCTGCGGGGTCGGAGGCGGGAGCGGCCACGATCGTGGTGTACTCCAGCGCGCCGGCCTCCTCCAGGCGAGCCTTGACCTGCGCGATCGTCGAGCCCTTCTGGCCGACCGCGACGTAGACGCAGCGCACCTGCTTCTCAGGGTCGCCGGACGCCCAGGCCTCGCGCTGGTTGAGGATCGTGTCGACCGCGATCGCGGTCTTGCCGGTGCCTCGGTCACCGATGATCAGCTGGCGCTGGCCACGGCCGATCGGCGTCATGGCGTCGATCGCCTTGATGCCGGTCTGCAGCGGCTGCTTCACCGGCTGCCGCTGGACCACCGAGGGGGCCTGCAGCTCGAGGGCCCGGGAGCCCTCGGCCTGGATGGCGCCCTTGCCGTCGAGCGGGTTGCCGAGGGGGTCGACCACACGCCCGAGGAAGTCGTCGCCGACGGGCACGGACAGGACCTCGCCCGTCCTGCGGACCGTCTGGCCCTCCTCGATGCCGCTGAAGTCGCCCAGGATAACGGCACCGATCTCGCGGGTGTCGAGGTTAAGTGCCAGGCCGCGCGTGCCGCCCTCGAACTCGAGCAGCTCGTTCGCCATCGCCGAGGGAAGGCCGGAGACATGGGCAATGCCGTCGCCGGCGTCGACGACGGTCCCGATCTCCTCGCGCGCGGCGCCTTCCGGTTCGTACGCCTGGACGAAGCGCTCAAGCGCGTCCCGGATCTCGTCCGGCCGGATCGTAAGCTCCGCCATCTCTACTCTGTCTCCCTATTCGCCTTAGCCGGCCAACCGGCGGCGGACTTCTTCGATTCGTCCCACAATGGTGGTGTCGATGATCTCGTCGCCGATGCGGACCGAGAACCCACCGAGCACTCGCTTGTCCACCTCGACGTTCAGGTGCACGTCACGGCCGTAGGAGGTGCTCAGCCACGCCACCAGGCGCCGGCGCTGCGCGTCGGTCAGCTCGACCGCGGTGCGCACCACCGCCACCAGGCGCCGGCGCTGCTGTGCCACCAGGTGACCGACCTCTTCCAGGCCCGTCTCCAGGCTACGTCCTCGCGGGTGCAGCACCAGCTGGTTGATCAGGCGCAGGCTGGTCGGGGCCACCTTGCCGTCGAGCAGCCCGCGCAGCAGCTCCTGCTTGCCCGCCTCCGGCGCGCCCGCGTCGGTGAGGGCCCGGCGCAGCTCCGGGTTGGCGGCGACGATGCGGCCGAAGCGGAAGAGCTCGTCCTCCACCTCGTCGAGCCGGGACTGGCTCTCCGCCTCCGCGGCCGCGGCGGCCACGCCGAGCCGTTCGAGCACGTCGGCCAGGTCACCGGCGCGCGACCACCGGGCCGAGACCGCGGTCTCGGCGGTGGCCAGCGCCGCTTCGCTGATCTTGCCGTCGAGCAGCGCGCGGATGGTTCCCGCCTTCTGCTCGCCCGGCCTGGACGGGTCGGACAGGGCACGGCGCAGGCCGTGCTCGCGGTCGAGCAGGTCCGCGACCGCGAACAGCTCGTCGGAGAGCGTGCCGAGGTCGGCACTGCCGGCCACCGCGTTGAACCGCTCCTCGACCTCGGCCAGCGACGTCCTGCTCAGGCCCCTCATTAACGCACCGCCTGCGCGTTGGAGCTTTCCAGCTCGTCAAGGAACCGGTCGACGATGCGGCTCTGCCTCGCCTCGTCCTCGAGCGACTCGCCGACGATGCGGCCGGCGAGGTCGGTCGACAGGCGGCCGATCTCCGTGCGGAGCTGGGCGAAGGCCGCCTGGCGGTCCGCCTCGATCTGCGTGTGCGCGGCCTCGACGAGACGCCGGGCCTCGGCCTGGGCCTCCTCGCGGAGCTCGGCCTTGATCTGCGCGGCCTGCTCGCGAGCCTCCTCGCGCAGCCTGGCCGCCTCCTGCCTGGCCTCGGCCAGCTGGTCGCGGTATTCCTGCTGCAGGACCTGTGCCTGGGCCTGCGCTTCTTCCGCCCTCTTGATGCCGCCCTCGATGGCGTCCGTACGCTCGGCCAGCGTCTTCTGGATGCGCGGGACGAGGATCCTGCCGACGACGACGAGAACGACGAGGAAGGAGAAGATGCCGACGACGAGCTCGTACGTGTGCGGAATGAGGGGATTGGCTCCCCCATCCTCAGCGAGGAGCTTAGCTGCCAGAGTCATGGGTGCAGCCTTTCGTCAGGTGGGGATCGTCAGGCCGCGCCGATGTTCTGGAAGATGAACGGCGCGACGAGACCGATCAGGGCAAGGGCCTCGGTGAGGACGAAGCCGAGGAGCATGTTCTGGCGAATCAGGCCGTACGCCTCCGGCTGGCGGGCGATGGCCTGCACGCCCTGACCGAAGATGATGCCGACGCCGATGCCGGGGCCGATGGCGGCGAGACCGTAACCGATGGCGGTGACGTTGCCGGAGACCTCAGCGAGAACGCTCATTACTGTTTCCTTTACTGGACGGCCGGTGAGCGGAGTCTCACCGGTCTGGCTTGTGCCGGTCTGTGCTACTCAGTGATCCGGGTGCAGCGAGCCGCCGATGTACATCGCGGCCAGCATCGCGAAGAGGAACGCCTGCAGATACTGAATGAAGATCTCCAGGCCCGTGAGCAGAATGGTCATCACCACGCCCACGATGCCGACGGGCGCACCGAGCGGGGTCAGCTTCTCGAACAGGAACCAGAAGCCCACCATGCTGAAGAAGGCCAGCAGCATGTGGCCCGCGAACATGTTCGCGAACAGTCGCACCGCGTGCGTGAAGGGCGCGATGATCATGTTCGACAGGAACTCGATCGGGGCCAGCAGGAAGTAGATCGGCTTGGGCAGCCCCGGAGGGAACATCATGTTCTTGAAGTAGCCGATGCCGCCCTGGTGCTTGATGCCGAGGTAGACCTTGAGGCCGTAGATGAGGAGCGCGAGCACCGCCGGGAAGGCGATGTGCGAGGCGACGGGGAACTGGAGCACCGGGACGACGCCCATGATGTTCCAGACCAGCACCAGGAAGAACACGCTGACCAGCAGGCCCATCCACCGGTCGGCGTCCTTGCCGAGGAAGGGCCTCGCGACCTGGTCGCGGACGAACATGTAGCCGAGCTCGACGGCGTTCTGGACGCCTCGCGGCACGAGCTTGGGCTTGGCGAAGGCCGCCCACGCCACACCGATCACGAGGACGGCGCTGAGGATGGCCAGCAGCACCGGCTTGGTGAACCAGTAGACCCCGGGAATGATGGGGGGCAGGTTGAACAGCTCTTCTGGCGTAGGCGCCCCGAATTGATCGCCAGCGGGAGCGAGGAGGACCGTCAGCGCATTCACGCGGCGTTCCCTTCAACGTCGTAGTGGATCACAAGAGTTACCTCAGCGAAGTGGTTGCTGCTCCGGGCTAGCGACCGAACTTCCGGTAGACCAGATAGCCTCCGAGCACAACCCCGAGGACCACGCCTATGGGGAAGAACGCGGACATGCCCAACCACCGGTCCAGCAACCATCCGAGGCCGCCATAGATAGCCATCCCGGCGAGTAGTGAGCTGGGGACTGACCACATGGCGTCGGCGAAGTCGCGACCGTCTTTCTCTGGTCGGCGTTCCTGTGCGCTCATCGCGGGCCCGACGATAGCAGGCGAACAAAGGACTAGTCATATCGGACCCCGTCCAAGCAGGAGCGTCATGCGTCGCCCTTTCGCGGCGCACCGGCCTCGGGGTCGACGTACAGCATCTTGGTCTTCATGAAGGCGCGGACCTCGAAGCCCGTCCAGACGAGGGTGCAGACCACGACGGACCACGCGAATGCCTGCGTGTTCCAGGCCGTGGTGTCACGGAAAGCCGACAGCACGGCCATGATGGCCAGGACCTTGACGAGATAGCTGACCATCGCGGCGATCGCCATCATCTGCGGGGAGACGCGGGCGGCGTAGGAGACCACGACGACGCTGATGCTGAAGAAGATGCCGACGAGCAGGGCACCCATGGCCGCGCCGAGCGCGCCTTTGCCGCCCGCCGACAGGAAAGCGACCAGCACGGCGACCACCCCAACCACAGAGGTCGGAATCGCGGCGCTTTTGAGGACGCGCACGTCATTGGCCTGCATCGGTGCTCCATCAGCCTGTTGTCAAGCGAGCGTTTGCTACCTCCAGAACCAGTCGGTCTGGAGTCCCTGCTCGTGAAAGATATCACAAGCTCACGGAAGACCGCTTTTACCTGCCGTTTCTAGTTCGGGATCACGAACGCCCCGGATGTGCGGGAATGACCGGTTTGCCCTCTGCCGATGAGCGGCCCTGCGCTGCCGGACCGTCTCCGGGGGGCGGCATATGCCGTCTGACCTGGGGCTCCGGCGGAACCGGCGGCATCGGGCCCGTGGGCGGGCCGTCGTCGTCAGGGTCGTCACGCGACGCCGTGTGCGCCCCGCCCCTGCCCCGCCAGCGCGGCAGGGCCATCAGCACCAGAACGGCCAGCGCGAGCACGATGACCACGGGGAACAGCAGGACCGGCACGCCGATCGTGGACATGCCCACGATGCCGAAGGCGAACAGGAACGCCCAGGCGTACATGATGAGCACGGACCTGCGGTGCGAGTGGCCGATGTCCATCAGCCGGTGGTGCAGGTGGCCGCGGTCGGGCGCGAACGGCGACAGGCCGCGCGAGGTGCGCCGCACCACCGCGGTGATCAGGTCGACCAGCGGCAGCACCAGCACCGCCGCCGGCAGGAGCAGCGGCAGCAGCACCGGCACCTTGTTCATGCCCTCGATGATCGCCGGGTCGAGCGGCGTCACGGTGACGATCGACGAGGCGAGCACGAGCCCGATGAGCATGGCCCCCGTGTCGCCCATGAAGATCTTCGCCGGATGGAAGTTGTGCGGCAGGAAACCCAGGCACGCCCCGATGAGCACGGCGGCGATGGCGGCCGTCGTCGTGATGCGGCCGCCGCTGATCTCGTCGGCCAGGAAGATCGAATAGGCCCAGGTGGCCATGCCGGCGATGCACACGACCCCCGCCGCCAGGCCGTCGAGCCCGTCGACGAAGTTGACCGCGTTGATGGTCACGACCACCACCATGATGGTGATGACGGTGCTGAGCGTGTAGTCGAGGCTGGTGGAGCCGCCCCAGTCCTGCGGCAGCGGGATGTAGAGCAGCCGCAGGTCGAAGAAGACCAGCACACCGGCCGCCGCGATCTGCCCGGCGAGCTTGACGAAGGCGTCCATGCCCCACCAGTCGTCGAGGAAGCCGGTGAGGGTGATGAGCCCGCCCGCGACGATCAGCGCCGTGACCGCGTCGCCGTCGGACTCCGCCAGCGCCGCGCCCGTGTGGGTGAGCCTGCTGGCCACGAGCAGCCCCACGACCAGGCCGCCGTACATCGCCAGACCACCCAGCCTGGGCGTCGGCGTGGTGTGCACGTCGCGCTCGCGAACCTCGGGCATGGCGCCGATGCCGATGGCGAAGCGGCGCACGAGCGGCACCAGCAGGTAGGTCACCGCTGCCGAGATGAGCGCCATGAAGAGGTATTCGCGCACGAACCTAGTTTCCCGGATGCTCCGGCCGCCTGTGACCGGAAAACGACACAGACCGGCTCAAAATTCGCTGAGATATGGCCGATGAATGGCGAGTAGGCCCGCCACGCTTGCCCTGACCTCCTCCGCACTGCCCGGATCGCGCACGACCCTGGCCACCAGGGACCCCAGCTCCTTCAGCTCCTCGGGCCCCATGCCCTGTGTCGTCACGCACGGCGTGCCGACCCTGATCCCCGACGTCACCGCCGGTGGCTCGGGATCATACGGGATCACGTTGCGGTTGAGCGTGATGCCCGCGGCCGCGCACCTCCGCTCCGCCTCCACCCCCGTCACCCCGACCCCGCGCAGGTCGACCAGCGCCAGATGCGTGTCGGTGCCCCCGGACACGGCCCGCATGCCCTCCGTGTCCAGCGACTCCGCCAGCGCCTGCGCGTTCGCGATCACCTTCCTGGCGTAGCCCGCGAACTCCGGCCGCGCCGCCTCCGCGAACGCCACCGCCTTGGCCGCCACCACATGCATGAGCGGCCCTCCCTGCACGAACGGGAACACCGCCCGGTCGATCCGGCCGGCCAGCTCCCGCGTGCACAGGATGGCGCCGCCGCGCGGCCCGCGCAGCGCCTTGTGCGTGGTGAAGGTCACGACGTCCGCGTACGGCACCGCCGACGGGATCGCGCCGCCCGCCATCAACCCGATCGGATGCGCCACGTCCGCCAGCAACCACGCCCCCACCTCGTCCGCGATGCCGCGGAACGCCGCGAAGTCGATCAGCCTCGGGTACGCCGTGGCGCCGCACACGATCAGCTTCGGCTGGTGCCGCAGCGCCAGGTCCCGCACCTCGTCGTAGTCGATGAGTTCGCTGTCACGACGCACCCCGTACGACACGACGTCGAACCATCTTCCCGAGAAGTTCACCTTCGAGCCGTGCGTGAGATGGCCGCCGTGCGGCAGCGCCATCGCCAGCATCGTGTCGCCCGGCTGGAGCAGCGCCGCGTAGGCGGCCAGGTTCGCCGAGGCGCCGGAGTGGGGCTGGACGTTGGCGTGCTCGGCGCCGAACAACCGGCGCGCCCGCTCGATCGCCAGCCGCTCCGCCCGGTCGACGACCTCGCAACCGCCGTAGTAGCGCCTGCCCGGATAGCCCTCGGCGTACTTGTTCGTCAGCGTCGAACCGAGCGCGGCCAGCACGGCGGGCGAGGTGAAGTTCTCGCTCGCGATCAGCTGGATCCCGCCGCGCACGCGTTCGAGCTCGTCCAGCAGCACCTGCGCGAGCTCGGGATCCTGCCTGCGCAGCAGCCCGAAGTCGGGACCGTAGTAGGGTTGCGCACCCATTTCCCCACTGTACGACTTTCCTCACGAAAGGTGATGCCCGCACTCCTCCGTCACTGGAACGCGTGCGGCGCGTTCGCCGTCGTCTGGATCCACCTCGGTGTGTCGGCGGCCTCGTCGCTGATCGCCGTCAACACGGCATGCCGGTAGGCCGACAACCTGGTGCGCCACTCCCTGATGTCCTTGACGTAGCGCTCGCCCACCGGGGCGTCCCACGTCTGCGGGCTCTTGGCCAGCCCGTACGCCTTGTCCAGGACCGTCTTGAGCTCCTCCAGCCGCGGCAGGACGGTGTTCCACGCGACGACCAGGCGCTGGTAGTCGGGATTGAACTCCCAGGCCCGCTGCGGGTCGTCCAGGGGGCCCGTCGAGCTGATGGGCGGGGTCTCGCCGTGCTGCCTGGCCTTGGGGGCGGGCGGGTCCACGTACATCACGCGCTCCTTTCCGGCGTGCCGGGATCGACCGACCCCGCCTTGCCGTCCGGCCTGATGTCCTCGGGCGCCCACCGGCCCTCGCCGTACTCACCGGGGGGGACCTCGACGGAGGGCATGTCGGCGGGCTGGATGTCCCTGTGGTGCTCGATGACCGTCCTGAGCGCGTCCAGGCCGGGCGGGGTGACGTCCACGGAGACCACATCCCCGCCGTCCCCCGCCGTCGCGCCACTACCGGGCCGCTGCCCGGACTCGGTCGTGTCGGCGGTCCCGGTACGGGCAGGCTGGCTGTCGTAGGGAGACTCGCTGCCGTAAGGCGATCCAGTGCCGTAGGGGGGCTCGCTGCCGTAAGGCGATCCAGTGCCGTAGGGAGAACCGGTGTTGTAGGCGGATCCGGTGTCGTAGGCGGATCCGGTGTCGTAGGCGGATCCGGTGTCGTAGGCGGATCCGGTGTCGTAGGGAGGCTCTGTGCCGTAAGCGATCTGCACCGTGTAGGCCGGGCCGTCGCCACCTACGTGACGCGGATCCGCACCGTACACGGTCGTCGTCCCGTCTCCCTGCTCCGTTGCGTGACCGAGGTCGGCGACGGGCGTCGTGGCCGTCGTACCCGTGGAACCGCCGGCAGGCGGCTCGGCCGAGGGACTCGTCGGCGGAATCGTGACCGGTTCGCCTTGCCTCCCCCGGCCACCCTGGTCACCGGTCCCTCGATCCCCGGTTTCACGACCACCCTGGTCACCGGCGTCCCTGTCACCGGCCCCACGGTCACCCTGGTCACCGGCGTCCCTGTCACCAGTCCCACGGTCACCCCGATCACCGGCATCCCTGTCACCAGTCCCACGGTCACCCCGATCACCGGCATCTCTATCACCGGCCCCACGGTCACCCTGGTCACCGGGCGTTCGATCGCCCGTGCCGCCAGGGGGCCCCTCGGTGCCGGGGGTGCAGGTGCCGTCGCCGTTCAATTCGCCCGACGGCGGGGTGGTCGCGTCACCGGCGCTCGGCGGAACGACCCCCGCGTCCTTGGTCGGCGGAACGGCCCCCGTGTCCTTGGTCGGCGGAGCAGTCCCCGCGTCCCCACCCGCCGGACCCTCGACCCCCGGCATGTCCAGCGGCGGGATGTCGCGGTGCTGCTCCACCACGGTCCTCAGCGCGTCCTGGCCGGGCGGGGTCGTGCCGGCGGACACCACGTCGCTGCCGTCGTTCGCCCATGCGTTGACGTTGGCGCCGGTGGTGGTGTTGTCGGCCGGCATCCGGGGCATTTCCGCCGGAGCCACCTTGTCGGTGTTCTCCAGCAGGTCTTCGAGTTGTTCGGCGGTGGGCGGGTCGAGCGGCACCTGCAGCACCTTGACCCCGTCGACCACCACGACCTGCGGTTTGTTCACATCCTGCCCATCCTGGGCCGGAGTGTCGGACGGGTCGTCTCTTGTGCCGGTCTCGGGCTCGGCGCCGCGATCGCGCCTGCTGTCCAGCTCGTCGTCCTTGGGCAGGCCGACAGGCTGGTCACCGGCCCTCGCGCCGTCCTCCGCCCGGGGCTGTTCATCGGTACGAGGCTCTTCGCACGTCTTCCCGTCATCCCTCTTCGGAACGTCGGTGTCGCCCTTGCCCTCGCCCCTGTCCTGGTCGGCCTTCGGGTCGTCACCCGTCTTGGGAGGAGCGTCCCCGCTCTTGGGCGGGTCATCGGAAGACCTCGGCGGCGCATCACCGGTCTTGGGCGAGTCGTCGCCGCTCTTGGGCGGAGCATCA
The DNA here is from genome assembly GCF_004352805.1 of Nonomuraea mesophila. Taxonomy (NCBI): domain Bacteria; kingdom Bacillati; phylum Actinomycetota; class Actinomycetes; order Streptosporangiales; family Streptosporangiaceae; genus Nonomuraea; species Nonomuraea mesophila. Next base: position 73,355 of record NZ_SMLD01000017.1, on the reverse strand, counting down.
CCGGTCTTGGGCGGAGCGTCGCCGCTCTTCGGCGGCGCATCACCGCTCTTCGGCGGTGCATCACCGCTCTTCGGCGGAGCATCACCGCTCTTCGGCGGATCGTCGGTCTTCTTCGGCGGCGCCTGGTCGGGTTTGTCGTCGGCGCGCGGATTCTCGTACCGCTCCCGATCCCCCCGCACCCCCTTGGGATCGTCGGTCGCGCCCGAGCCCATCCCGGGCGGGTCGGCCCGCTTCTCCAGCACCCCGAGCCGGACGTTGACGTCCTTGACCATGTCGTCGACCGCGTCGGCGATCATGGCGGGGCGGTGGGTGGTCTGGGTGGACAGCCCGGCTCTGTTCATGGTGAGCCGGACCTGGTCCTCGACCTTGCGCATCTGCGAGGCCGCGTGTTTCACCTCGGCCAGCAGGTCACGGACCAGCTTGGGATCCATGCCGTCGAACTTGCCCATGGGCCACTCCCGACGTCGGATGAGAAACCCGCCACCTGGACTGCCGCCGCGGCCGTGGCCAGGAACGACAGCGGGGCGGCAGTCTGATGAGCAGGTTTCTCGTTGGCAGCCGCTCCGCGCCTCACCGTAATTTGGCCGGGCCGCCGCCGCAGCCGGAATAAGCAGCCGGTATACGTCAGTCGTCGGTGGCGACGTAGCCGATGATGCCGCGCAGCTTCTCCACCCGGATCGCCCCTCTCCGCAACATTCTGGGCACGGCCGTGGTGAGGTCGAGGATGGTGGAGGGTGTCTGGTCGGTGGTCTTGCCGGCGTCGAGATAGACCGCGACAGACTCGCCGAGCTGCTCCTCGGCCTCCTCCGCCGTGGTGGCGGCGGGCGCGCCGGAGCGGTTGGCGCTGGAGACGGCCATCGGCCCGGTCTCCTTGAGCAGGTCGAGCGCGACCGGGTGGAGCGGCATGCGCACGGCCACGGTGCCCTTGGTGTCGCCGAGATCCCAGGAAAGGGCCCTGTTGGCCTTGCAGACGAGCGTGAGCGGCCCCGGCCAGAACGCGTCTATCAGGTCCTGCCCGTAAGGCCCCAGGTCGTCTATGAGCGCCGTGGCGGCCCTGACGGTGCCCACCAGCACCGGCGGCGGCATGTCACGGCCCCGGCCCTTGGCGTCGAGCAGCTCGGTGACCGCCGCCGGGGTGAAGGCGTCGGCGCCGATGCCGTAGACGGTGTCGGTCGGCAGCACCACGAGCTCGCCGCGGCGTACGGCGGCCGCGGCCTCCGTCAGCCCTTCGGTCCGCTGCTCAAGGTCGGAGCAGTCATAACGTTTTCCCACGGTGATGGCGCCTCGCTCCGCTCGGCCAAGAGCGGCGCTTCCGAGGCCTCCTCCCCTCAACTCGTTCGGTGGCTTCGCTCTCTCTCGTCGTGCGGGAGAAGGTCGGGCCGCTGGCGTGCATCCTAGTCCTGGCCCAGGCGGGCCGTGACGAAGCGGTCTCGTCTGGTGAGATCCTGGCGCAGGCGTACGTCACGCCAGCCGTTGTCCTCGGGGAACGTCAGATAGACGGCCCTGCCCTGTTCGTCGGCGTGCTCGACGGCCACCCAGCCGCCGGGACGCAGCAGGCGGCGGGCCGTGCGCTCCACCGCGCGCACCTCGCCGAGCCCGTCGTCGCCCGAGCCGAACAGAGCCCGGGTCGGATCGTAGTCGCGCACCTCGGGGTCGCGCGGGATCGCACCGGGCGGGATGTAGGGAGGGTTGGAGATGACGAGGTCGACCTTGCCGTTGAGCTCGGGCAGCGCCTCGGCGAGGTCTTCCGGGTGCAGGTGGGTGCGGCCCTGACCGTGCTCGGAGATGTTGCGCTTGGCCCAGGTGTACGCCCCGGGGTCGACCTCGACGGCGTGGACCTCGGACAGCGCCACCTCCTGGGCGATGGACAGCGCGATCGCGCCCGAGCCGGTGCCCAGGTCGACCACCAGAGGGGCGGTGACGTCCATCGCGCGCAGCGTCTCGATGGCCCAGCCGGCCATCACCTCGGTCTCCGGCCGCGGCACGAACACGCCGGGCCCGACCGCCAGCTCCAGGTAGCGGAAGTAGGCGTGGCCGGTGATGTGCTGCAGCGGCTCGCGGGCCTCGCGTCTGGCGACGCCCTCCCAGAACAGGGCGTCGAAGTCGGAGTCTCTGACCGTGTGGAGCTCGCTTCTGCGCACGCCGTGGACGAACGCCGCGATCTCCTCAGCGTCTGTGCGCGGTGAGGGAACTCCTGCCTCGGCCAGCCGGGCAGTGGCGAGGGCGATCTCGTCCAGCAGAAATGTCATGAGTGTTGTGCGAGCTTCTCCGCCATCTCGGCGTCGATGAGGGCCTGGGTGACGGCGTTGAGCTCGCCGTCGAGAACTTGGTCGAGGTTATACGCCTTGAAGCCGACGCGGTGGTCGGAGATGCGGTTTTCCGGAAAGTTGTAGGTGCGTACGCGCTCGGAGCGGTCGACGGTGCGGACCTGCGACTTGCGCTCGGCCTGGGCGGCGGCGTCGGCCTCCTCCTGCGCGATGGCCAGCAGCCGCGCGCGCAGGATGCGCAACGCCGACTCTTTGTTCTGCAGCTGGCTCTTCTCGTTCTGGCACGAGACGACGACGCCGGTCGGCAGGTGGGTGATGCGGACCGCCGAGTCGGTGGTGTTGACGCTCTGGCCGCCCGGGCCGCTGGAACGGTAGACGTCGACGCGCAGGTCGTTGGGGTCGATCTGGACGTCGACCTCCTCCGCCTCCGGGTAGATGAGCACGCCCGCGGCGCTGGTGTGGATGCGGCCCTGGGACTCGGTGACGGGCACCCGCTGCACGCGGTGCACGCCGCCCTCGTATTTGAGCCTGGACCACACGCCCTCGTCGCCCTTGGCCCTGATGCCGACCGTCACGTCTTTGTAGCCCCCGAGGTCGGAGGGCTGGCTGTCGATGATCTCGGTCTTCCAGCCGAGCCGCTCGGCGTAGCGCAGATACATGCGCAGCAGGTCGCCCGCGAACAGCGCGGACTCCTCGCCGCCCTCGCCCGCCTTGATCTCCATGATGATGTCCTTGTCATCGTTGGGATCGCGCGGGATGAGCAGGTGCCTGAGCCGCTCTTCCAGCTGGGGGACGCGCTCTTCGAGCTCTGCCGCCTCGGAGGCGAACGTCTCGTCCTCGCCGGCCAGCTCTTTGGCGGCGGTCAGGTCCTCGCGGACCGACTCGAGCTCGCGGTAGGTGCCGATGATCGGCGTGAGCTGGGCGTAGCGCCTGCCGAGGGTGCGGGCTTTGTGCTGGTCGGCGTGCACGGCGGGATCTCCGAGCTGCGACTCCAGCTCGGAATACTCCTTGAGCAACTCATCGAGATTCACCGTGCGTCCTTCGTCGTGGGTGGAGGCTTCGCAACCAACAACGCCGACCCGGCGCACCGGGGTGCGTCCGGGCCGGCGTCGGTGAAGCTATTTGCCCGCGGCCTTCTTGCCGAAGCGCTTCTCGAAGCGAGCCACTCGGCCGCCGGTGTCGAGGATCTTCTGCTTGCCCGTGTAGAACGGGTGGCAGGCGGAGCACACGTCGGCGTGGATCACGCCGTTCTTCGCGGTGCTTCGCGTGGTGAACGTGTTACCGCAGGAACAGGTCACCTGCGTCACGTGGTATTCGGGGTGGATGTCGCGCTTCATCGCTGTCCTTTCGGGCTGCGGCCGCCGGGTCGCCGTGAACGCATGGCGTGAACCGGAACCGCAAAATGGTCAGCTACCAGTGTGCCAGATCGTGCAACCATCCCAGGCCATCAGGCATTCCCGATCCCACGGCCAGACCTCCGCCCGCCTGCGGGAACGCCGAAAGAGGCGGCGGGGAATCCCCCGGCCGCCTCTCTCACGCGACGAGGCCCGTCAGTCGCGGTCGTTGCTCACCGTGGTCTTCTGGACCTGCAGGAGGAACTCCGCGTTGGACTTGGTCTCCTTCATCTTCTCCAGGAGCAGCTCGAGCGCCTGCTGCATGTCGAGCGCGTGCAGCACCCGGCGCAGCTTCCAGACGATCTGGAGCTCTTCCTTGGCCATGAGGATCTCTTCCTTGCGCGTGCCGGACGCGTCGACGTCGACCGCGGGGAAGATGCGCTTGTCGGCCAGGGAGCGGTTGAGCTTGAGCTCCATGTTGCCGGTGCCCTTGAACTCCTCGAAGATGACCTCGTCCATCTTGGACCCGGTCTCGACCAGGGCCGTGGCGAGAATCGTCAGCGAGCCGCCGTTCTCGATGTTGCGGGCGGCGCCGAAGAAGCGCTTGGGCGGGTAGAGGGCGGTGGAGTCGACACCGCCCGACAGGATGCGACCGGACGCCGGGGCCGCCAGGTTGTAGGCGCGGCCGAGGCGGGTGATCGAGTCGAGCAGGACGACCACGTCATGGCCCAGCTCGACCAGGCGCTTGGCCCGCTCGATGGCCAGCTCGGCGACCGTGGTGTGGTCTTCCGCCGGACGGTCGAAGGTCGAGTGGATGACCTCGCCCTTGACCGACCGCTGCATGTCGGTGACCTCTTCAGGCCGCTCGTCCACGAGCACGACCATCAGGTGGCACTCGGGGTTGTTGCGGGTGATCGCGTTGGCGATGGACTGCAGCACCATCGTCTTGCCGGCCTTGGGCGGCGAGACGATGAGACCGCGCTGGCCCTTGCCGATCGGCGACACGAGGTCGATGATCCGCGTGGTCAGGATGTTGTGCTCGGTCTCGAGGCGCAGGCGCTCCTGCGGGTAGAGCGGCGTCAGCTTGTTGAAGTCGGGCCGGTTGCGGGCCTGCTCGGGGTCCATGCCGTTGACGGTGTCGAGGCGGACCAGAGCGTTGAACTTCTCGCGCCGCTCGCCCTCGCGGGGCTGGCGCACGGCGCCGGTGATGACGTCGCCCTTGCGCAGGCCGTTGCGGCGGATCTGGGCGAGCGAGACGTAGACGTCGTTGCTGCCGGGCAGGTAGCCGCTGGTCCTGACGAACGCGTAGTTGTCGAGGATGTCGAGGATGCCGGCGATCGGGATGAGCACGTCGTCGTCGCCGATGACCGGCTCGCCGCTGTCGAAGCGGTCGCGGCCGCGGCCACGGTTGCGCTCCCTGAAGCGGCCCCTGCGCCCGCGCCCGCCACGCTCGTCGTCATCGCCGCCGCGCTGGTCGTTGCGCTGGTCGTTACGGTTGCCCGAGTCGGTGCGCTGGTCGCCACGGCCGCCGTCGCGCCCGTCACGGCCGTCGCGACCCCCGTCACGGCCACCGTCACGGCCTCCGTCACGGCTGCTCTCCGAGCGGTCGCCGCCGGAACGGTCGTTGCGGTCGTTGCGGTCACCGCGGTCGCGCCGCTCACCCCGGCTGCGGCGCTCGCGGCGGCTCTCGCCGCGCTCGGAGCGCTCGTGCCGCGTGTCGTTCTGGCCGGCTTCCACGGGCTGCGCCTGCTGCTGCTCGACGACCGGCTCGGCCGGGGCGGCGACAGGCTCGGGCGCGGAGGAGGCCACGGAAGTCGCGGCGCTCGCGGCCGCCGGCTCCGCGGCGGCGGCCTGCGCGGCGGGCTGCTGGGCGGGCTCTTCCGCGGTCTTGCGCGACCGCTCTCTGCGTGTCCGCGCGGGCCGCTCCGCGGCGGGCGCCGCCTCCGCCGGGGCCGAGGTGGATGCCTCGGACGCGGCTGCGGGAGCCGATGCGCCTTCTCCGGAACCGCCACCCTGCTTCTCCTGGATGGCCGCGATGAGCTGGCTCTTCCGCATGCGTCCGGTCCCGCTGATGCCCAGCTCGGCCGCCATCTTCTGCAGCTCGGGCAGCACCTTGGCGGACAGGCCGGTGCCGGAGCGACGCGCACGCGGCTTGGCCGGGGCGCGGGTGGGGGTGTCGCCGGACGCGGGCTCAGCGCCTGATGCGTCGGAGAGGAGTTCGGTGGTGTCGCTCAACTAAAAGGTCCTTCCCAGGGGTCGGGCGCCGGTTTTGTTCTGCCGGGCGTCCCGGAGGTGCTTGCGATCCGGCGGGACAGACCGGGTCGGGGTGCACTCTGCGATCTTCGGCTGTCGCTGGAGACGGCCGCCACTCTTGGGGAGGGGCTCGTCCAGGCCGCCACAGGACCGTGGCGCGTGGCTGACACCCCCCAGATTGCTGTCGCCAACCAGATGTCGAGATGATTCGAACGCGCAGGTCCCCGTCGTCGCCACCTCACGTTGAGCCAACCGGGTGTGGGCCAACCGGAGGCAACGGATTCCGGGGAGACAGCCGCGCTGCTCACGCCTCGCGACGTGAAGCATGATGCAGCGATGTGTGGCTGACAAGCACGCACCCACCAAGGGGGCATCTGGTGCGGCTATCAGCCTAACATCACCAGCGCACACGGCTATTCCCTGAAGGTCTAAAGAGGCATCAGCGTGTCTCGGGGAACTGAACGTTCGCACCAACCGGGTCGACGTCCATTTGCTGGATGTGCCAGTCATTACCCACTTCTGGCGCGATCAAATCCTGCGAATCCGATGCAGAAAACGCAAGAACCGCGGGACCCGCTCCCGAAACGACCGCGGGCACGCCCACCGCACGCAGACGTTCTACCAGATGCGCGCTCTGCGGCATGGCAGGCGCGCGGTAAGGCTGGTGGAGACGATCTTCCGTCGCGGCGAGCAGAATCTCCCGCTCGGGCCGTAGGGTCAGCGCGGCGATCAGCAACGCGGCCCTGCCGGCGTTGAAGGAGGCGTCCTTGTGGGGCACGTCCTTCGGCAGCAGCCCCCGTGCCGCCTCCGTGGACAGCCGGGTCGACGGGACCACGACCACCGGGCGGATGCGCTCGTCGGGAGCCAGCTTCACCATACGTGGCGTCCCCGTGTGGTCGCACCATGCCACGGTCAGCCCTCCGGCCAGGCATGGAGCGACGTTGTCGGGATGGCCCTCCATCTCGGTGGCAAGCGCGAAGACGTCGTCGTCGGAGAAGCCCGTGACGCCGGACAATGCCCGCGCGGCGAGGATGCCCGCGCACACGGCCGCCGACGACGACCCGAGCCCGCGCGCGTGCGGAATCGAGTTCCGGCACCGCAGGCGGATCCCGGCCGGCTGGGGCGCGCCCATGCGGGCGAACGCCCTGCGCATGGCCTTGACGACCAGGTGGCCCTCTCCGAGGTCGACCTGCCCGGCTCCCTCGCCCTCGACGGTGACGGCGACGCCCGGCTCGGCGGTGAGCGTGGCCTCGACCTCGTCGTACAGGCTCAGTGCCAACCCGAGCGTGTCGTAGCCCGGCCCCAGGTTGGCCGATGTGGCGGGCACGCGGATCTGAACGGTGCTGCTCACGTTTCCCTCATGATTCCTCACTTCCCCCGTGGTCCCCGCCGCCCCTGCGTGACGTCAGGCGAGGTTGAGCGCCGCCGCCGCGGCGTGGACGTCGATGGGGATCACCACGGGCGCGGGCGCGCCCGAGATGGCCCAGTCGGGGTCTTTGAGGCCGTTGCCCGTGACCGTGCAGACGATCCGCTGCCCGGGCTCGACCATGCCCTGCTCGTGCGCCTGCAGCAGGCCCGCCACGCTGGCCGCCGACGCCAGCTCGACGAACACGCCCTCTTCCTGCGCCAGCAGTTTGTACGCCGCCGCGATCTGCCGGTCGGTCACCGCCTGGATGGCCCCGCCGGACTCGTCACGGGCCGAGGTGGCCAGCGACCAGGACGCCGGGTTGCCGATGCGGATGGCGGTGGCGATCGTGTGCGGATGGGAGACGGGCGCCCCTTGCACGATGGGCGCCGCCCCGCTGGCCTGGAAGCCGAACATGCGGGGCCGCTTGGTGGACACCCCGTCGTCGGCGTATTCGCGGTAACCCATCCAGTAGGCCGAGATGTTGCCGGCGTTGCCCACCGGGATGCAGTGCATGTCGGGGGCGTCGCCCAGCGCGTCGACGATCTCGAACGCCGCCGTCTTCTGCCCCTGCAGCCGGAACGGGTTGACGGAGTTGACCAGCGCGATCGGGTAGTTGGACGACAGCTTGCGGGTCATCTCGAGACAGTCGTCGAACGACCCCTCGACCTGCAGCAGCGTGGCCCCGTGCACGAGCGCCTGGGCCAGCTTGCCCATGGCGATCTTCCCCCGTGGCACCAGCACGGCGCAGGTCAGGCCGGCGCGCACGGCGTAGGCCGCGGCCGAGGCCGAGGTGTTGCCGGTGGAGGCGCAGATGACCGCCTTGGCGCCCTCTTCGACGGCTTTGCTGATGGCCACGGTCATGCCGCGGTCCTTGAAGCTGCCGGTCGGGTTGGCGCCCTCGACCTTGAGATGGACGTCGCACCCTGTCAGGGCGGAGACGCGGTGCGCGGGCACCAGCGGCGTGCCGCCTTCGAGCAGCGTGACGACGGGCGTCTTCGTGGTCACGGGAAGACGCTCGCGGTATTCCTCGATGAGACCGCGCCACGACCTGCTCATGATGGACTCCCTACCTGCGGTGTTCGGCACAGAGTGTACGGGGTGCGGACGACCGTCGCGGAGCCGCGTCCACAGGACGGACGCGGGTTCCGTACCCCTGCCCGGAACAGGCGTTGGACAGGGGCACTATTCAGGAAATTCTCAGCATCTCCCGATAAGGTCTCGGCCAGGGGGTCACCACCATGAACGCGCGTCCTGCTCTGAGGCAGAACGACTATTCACCAGTAGCGGTTCCGCAGCTCGGCGCCTGGTCACCTGACCTGTCCGTGAGCGTGGTGATACCGGCTCACGGCGGCCAGGGGCTCGAGCTGACGCTGGCGGCGCTGGCCGCGCAGACGTACCCGGATTATCTCATGGAGGTCCTGGTCGTCGACGACGGCAGCGATCCGCCGATCCGGCTGCCCGAGCTCAGGCCGGTCAACACCCGCGTCGTCCGCGTACGCGACGGCTGGGGCATCTCCAACGCCGTCAACACCGGCGTCAAGGCCGCCGACGGCGAGATCATCCAGCGGCTCGACGCCGACATGGTGGCCTGCCGCGAGCACATCGAGGCCATGGCCCGCTGGCACCACGCGACCGACTACCTGGTCAGCATCGGGATGAAGAAGTTCGTCGACACGCCCCCGGTGACGCCGCGCCAGGTCTTCTCGGCGCGGCGCCTGGACGAGGTGTTCGACCTGGCCGAGGCCCTGCCCAGTTCCACCGAGGCGACGATCGCGAAGACCGACGGGCTGCGCAAGAGCCGCAACCCCTACCACGTGTGCACGGGGCCGACCTTCGCGCTGCCCAGGGAAATCTTCCACGCCGTGGGCGGCCTCGACCCGAACGTGGTGCGCGGCGAGGACACCGAGTTCTCCTACCGGCTGGCGATGTACGGCGTGGTGTTCGTGCCCGAGATGGAGGCGCAGGCCGTGCACCTGGGGCTGCCCTCGCAGCATCGTGACAGGGAGCGCGCCGTGCGGGCGGTCGAGCCGTACCTGGTGCACCGGATCCCGCTGCGCAGGGACCTGCGCAAGGACCGCGGGCGGCGCTGGCTGGTGCCGTACGTGGAGATCGTGCTCGACGTGGCCGGCGCGGCCGAGCCGGCGGTGCGGCGGGCGGTGGCGGCGGCGCTGGACGGCAAGCTGCAGGACGTCGTGGTGACGCTGGTCGGGCCGTGGTCGCGGCTGGACGACGAGCGGCGCGTGACGTTGTCCGACCCGGACTTCGAGCTGCGGCTGATGCGTGACCTGTTCGCGCACGACGAACGTGTACGCCTCATCGACGAGGCCGCCCCGACGCCCGCGCCGTCGCCGTTCCGCTACCGGGGCCCCGTGGATGTGCCGCTGCACCGGGCGACGCTGGAGCGCATGATCGAGTCGGTGCAGAAAGACCTCGCCGGGGTCCTGGTCGTGGACCTCGCCGACGGCCGGAGCGCCCGGCTCGAACGCACCTCGGCGCTCGGCCGCGCCCTGCTCCTGTCGGACGAGGGCGCGGACCTCGACGACGTCATCGGCACGACCCATGGCGTACGCCACGAGCCGCCCGACCGCTACTGGCCGGCGCCGCCCGCGCCTGAGCCCGTCACCATCCCCTCCCAGGTGACGGCGGCGGAACCGCCGGAGAAGACCCTGCTCAGGCGCCTGAAGTCGGCCCTGCGCCCCGGCTGACGGCACGCGAGGCACAAGCCCCGGCTGACGGCACGCGGGGCACAAGCGGCCCCCGCGGTGGTCAGCCGCCCAGGCGTCTGCGCAGGGCGCGCTTCATGGTGGTGGACACCAGCACGCGCAGGCTTCGCTGGGCGCGGTTGGCGGCGGAGATCTGGCGGCGCAGAGTGCCGACCTCGCGGCGCAGTTCGACCGCGCTCTTGCGCCAGCGCCCCGACTCCTCTTTCCACTTCGCCACCTGTGCCCGCAGCCGCTCGTTCTCGTCGGCGCGCCTCGCGGCCTCCGCCTGCGCCTCGACGTGGGCCTTGTACGCCGCCCGCCTCTTGGCCGGCGGCGCGGGCTCGGTGGTGAAGCCGTAGCTCTCGCCGTCGACCCAGGCGACGCCCGACACGGTGTCCACGGCGTCGTCGAGGTCTTCCTCCGGGTCCGCCACCATGCGCGCCCTGGCGAAAGCCGACGTACGTTCGAGCCGGGCGGCGACGACGCCGTCGGCCGACTCGTGCAGCAGCACGTTGACCAGGCCGAGTCCCTCGTCGTGGGCCAGGTCGAGCAGGCGGGCGACGGTGTCCTCCCCGGGCGCCCAGCCGGGCGGCAACCGCAGCACGAAGGGCACGGACGGGTCGATCTGCTCCGAGGCCGCCAGGCGTACCCGGTGTTCGTGGGTGTAGTGGCCGTGGACCAGCACCAGTTCGAGGTCGGGGTCCTTCAGCGGCGCGCGGCGTTCGCCGCCGAGCCGCTCCCACGGGCCGACGAGGAGCACGGACAGGTCGGGTACGGTGCCGGCGAGCAGGGCGTCCACCGCGGGCCGCACGGTGTCGTATCCGGCCGTGCCGTCCATCACGACGGTGACGTACGGGATCTTCCACCGCCGCGCGGGATGGCCGCGCAACCAGCGGTAGGCCGGGATGCGATCGGCCACGAACGCGTGGCTCACGCGGTCGATGGGCTGCTTGTCGCGCATCCGCATGGTCGGCCCGAGGTGGTAGGCGCGGGCCCGCGGCTCGGGGACGAACACCGCCCCCGCCTGGGCGAGGCGGTAGCCCAGCTCGGTGTCCTGGCCGAGGACCAGGTCGTCGTCCATCGGGCCCGCCGCCGCGACCAGGCGGGCGTTGACGGAGGTCGCGCCGCCGACGTGCAGGCTGAACGGGCGCTGCGGATCGGCGGTGAGCCCGTCGGTGCGCTCCACCAGGTCGACGATCCAGGCGTGCGGCTCGGCCGGCTCGAAGGCCGCCTCCAGATCGTCGGGCAGCACCTCGGGCAGCGGCGCCTCGGTGAACCTGATGTAGCCGGTCACGACGGCGTAGGGGGCGGCGTGGTGCCAGCGCATGTGCGCCTCGATCGCGCCCGGCGTGAGCACCACGTCGGAGTCGAGCCAGTGGATCACGTCGCCGGTGGCCTGCGCGAGTCCGGCGTTGCGGGCGGCGGCCCTGCCAGGTTTGTCGCAGACGACCAGGCGGGCCCCCGTGCCCCCGGGCAGGCGCAGCGGAGGCGAGGTGCCGTTGTCGACGACGATGATCTCGGTCAGCTCCGCGGGGTAGCTCTGCCGCGCCAGCCCCTGCAGCACCAGGTCGAGCTTGTCCTGGCCGCCGTAGGCGGGGATGACCACGCTGACCTTGAGCTCCGGGGTGACGAGCTCGGGCGGGCCGAGCACCCGGTAGTCGTTGCCGCGCACCCTGACGGGGCCGGTGGAGGTGCGCTGGGCGGGCGTGCCGTCGGCGTCCCTCGGTGGCGTCATGCGGCTTCCATCAGCAGGCTCGGGCGGAAGCCGCGCCACTGGCTCGCGGCGACCTTGAGGAAGTGGGCGAGCGGCAGCTGCCAGGTGTGGTCGCTGCTGAGCCCTCTGCGCAGGACGTAACCCAGCCCGTGGGTACGGTAGATCCGCGCGCCCGCCTTCTGCGCGGCCTTCAGGAACTCGAGATCGACAGCACGCGGCACAGCAGGAAATCCCCCTATTTCCTCAAATTTTGCACGGGACACCATGATCGTTCCTCCGGCGACATGATCGGACCACACCTCGCTCGGATAACGCGCCCCGCTCGCGAACGTCGTACGCCTGATCGTCGCCTTCAGCGGCTCCAGGTAGAAGAACTCGGCGGTCGTGCCCACCACGTCGGCGCCGGTGTAGGACATCGCCATGCACAGGTCGGCCAGGTGGCGGGGGCCGTACCAGTCGTCGTCGTCCCACTTCGCCAGGTGGTCGCCGCTCGCCTGGGCGGCCGTGCGGTTGAGCACCTCGCCGAACGGCACCGACGTGCCGGCCTCGATCCACCGCACCGGCAGCGAGCACGCCTCGACCGCCTCGCTCACCTGCTCGAAGCCCACCCCGTGCAGGCCCAGCAGCACCTCCACCTCGACGTCGCGCTGGCGTTCCATCTGGGCCAGCGCGGCGCCGATCAGGCCGGGCCGCTTGCTCGACATGACGATGCTGATCTTCGGGCGGCCCGTGACCGGGTGCGCCAGCCGGCGCAGGCGTACGCTGTACTCCTCCCGCCGCAGGTCGGCGAGGGATCGCGCGGTGCCGTCGGCGGTGTGGCGGAGCCAGTCGCGGTCGGTGAGTAGCGCGGCGAGGCCGGCCGGCACCCAGGGCTCCGCGTGTTCGGCCGTCAGCGGAACACCCGCGGCGGCCAGGCTCAGCAGGCCGTCGAGCGGCACGGCGGCGGCGGGCCATTCGACCTCCAGGCCGCGCAGCGGGCGCAGCCCCGGCACGTCGGGCGGCTGACCGTCGGCCACCCACTGCCCGTCCGCCCAGTGCAGGCGGCCCAGCCCCTCCTCCGGCGTGCGCACGAAGCCGCCGGGCGTGGCGGCGGGTGGGGTGGCGGACATGGAAGGGCGCTCCTCGAACGCTCGGGACTCGGTCGGCGCCTACCTTACGCCCGATCTCCCTGCCGCTAGGCAAACCTGGCGCAATCGGCGGCAGTCATGACAGAGGGGATGTCGATCTCCAGGTGGCCGATGGAGCCGGACGCGCTAGTCGTCGCCCTCCACCCGCATGACGCTGGCCACCGCGCGGACGATGTCGAGCTCGCGCAGCCCCTCCATCGTCGCCGACAGCGCGGCGTCGGTGGCGCGGTGGGTGACGATGACGAGCTGCGCGTCGTCGCCGTGGCCCTCCTGGCGCACCGTCTGGATGGACACGTCGTGCTTGGCGAACAGCTCCGCCACCCGCGCCAGCACGCCGGGCTTGTCGGCCACGTCGAGAGCCACGTGACAGCGCGTGACGGTCTCGCCCATCGGGTGCACCGCCAGGTCGGCGTAGGTGGACTCGTCGGGCCCGCGCGTGCCGGCCAGGCGGTTGCGGGCCACGGCCACGAGGTCGCCGAGCACCGCGGAGGCCGTCGGTGCCCCGCCCGCGCCCTTGCCGTAGAACATGAGCTGCCCCGCCGACTCGGCCTCGACGAAGACCGCGTTGTACGCCTCGCGCACCCCGGCGAGCGGATGCGACCTGGGGATCATCGCCGGGTGCACCCGTACCCCGAAGGAACGGCCGTCGTCGGAGCGGGCGCAGATGGCCAGCAGCTTGATGACGTAGCCCATGTCCTTGGCCGAGGCCACGTCGGTGGCGGTGATCTCGGTGATGCCCTCGCGGTGCACCTCGGCGGCCGTGACGCGGCTGTGGTAGGCGAGCCCGGCGAGGATCGCGGCCTTGGCGGCGGCGTCGAAGCCCTCGACGTCGGCCGTCGGGTCGGCCTCGGCGTAGCCGAGCGTCTGCGCCTCCTCCAGGGCGTCGGTGAAGGACGCGCCCGTGGTGTCCATCTTGTCGAGGATGTAGTTGGTGGTGCCGTTGACGATGCCCAGCACCCGCTTGACGTGGTCGCCGGCCAGCGACTCGCGCAACGGCCGCAGCAGCGGGATGGCGCCGGCCACGCTGGCCTCGAAGTAGAGGTCGCCGCTGCCCTGTCGGGCGGCTTCGTACAGGGCGGCGCCGTCCTCGGCCAGCAGCGCCTTGTTGGCGGTCACCACCGACTTGCCGCCCGACAGGGCGGCGACGATCAGTGAGCGGGCCGGCTCGATGCCACCGATGACCTCGATCACGATGTCGATGTCGTCGCGAGTCACCAGCGCCTCGGCGTCGGTGGTGAACAGCTCGGGGGCGATGTCGACGTCACGCTTGCGGCCCTGCCGCCGCACGGCGACGCCGGCCAGTTCGAGCGGGGCGCCGATGCGGGCGGCCAGGTCGCCGGCCTGCTCGTGCATGAGCCTGATGACCTGTGAGCCGACGACGCCACAGCCCAGCAGCGCCACTTTCAGCGGTTTCACAGCTGCCCCCTCAACAGGTCGTCCTCGGTCTCACCCTGCACGATCACGCGGGACTCGCCGCGCGAGACGGCCACCACGGCGGGTCTGGGCAGGTAGTTGTAGTTGCTGGCCAGAGAACGGCAGTAGGCGCCGGTCGCCGCCACCGCGATCAGGTCGCCGGGGGCGAGGTCGGCGGGCAGGTGGCAGTCGCGCACGATGATGTCGCCGCTCTCGCAGTGCTTGCCGACCAGGCGGCTGAGCATGGGCTGGGCCTGGCTCTCACGGCTGGCCAGCACGGCGGTGTATTCGGCGCCGTAGAGTGCCGTGCGCACGTTGTCGCTCATGCCGCCGTCGATGCTCACGTAGGTGCGCAGGCCCTCGACGTCCTTGACGGTGCCGACCTCGTAGAGGGTGATGCCGCCGGGGCCGACGATCGTGCGCCCGGGCTCGACCGTGAGGCGCGGCACGGGCAGGCCCGCGTCGACGCAGACCTTGGTGACGATCTCGCGCAGGCCGTCGGCCAGCTCCTTGATGTCGGGCGCCTCGTCGCCGTCGATGTAGGCGATGCCGTAGCCGCCGCCCAGGTCGAGCTCGGGCAGCACCACGCCGTGCTCGTCCTTGATCTGCACGAGGAGGGTGGTCAGCCGGCGCGCGGCCACCTCGAACCCGGCGGTGTCGACGATCTGGGAGCCGATGTGCGAGTGCAGCCCGACGAGCTCCAGCTGCGGCAGCGCGAGGATGCGGCGTACGGCCTCCGCGGCGGCGCCGGAGTTGAGCGACAACCCGAATTTCTGGTCGTCGTGGGCCGTCGCGATGAACTCGTGGGTGTGCGCCTCGACCCCGGTGGTCACCCTGACCATCACCTTGGGCCGCTTGCCGAGCCGCTCGGCGTGGTGGCCGAGGCGGGCGATCTCCTCGAACGAGTCGACCACGATGTGCCCGACCCCGGCCTCCAGAGCCCTCGTGAGCTCGGCGGCGGACTTGTTGTTGCCGTGCATGGTGATGCGGCCGGGCGGGAACCCGACGCTCAGCGCGACGGCCAGCTCGCCGCCGCTGGCCACGTCGAGGCCGAGGCCCTCGTCGTGCAGCCAGCGCACGAACTCCTTGCACAGGAACGCCTTGCCGGCGTAGTGGACGTCGGAGTCGGCGAACGCCGTGGCGTAGTCGCGCATGCGCGAGCGCACGTCGTCCTCGTCGAGGACGTAGAGCGGGGTGCCGTGGTCGCGGGCCAGGTCGCGGACGTCCACGCCGCCGACGGTGAGCGCGCCCTGCGGGGCGCGCCCCGACGTTCGGGACCAGATCGCGGGGTTGATGCGGTTGATGTCGGCGGGCGCCAGCGGCGGGCGCTCGTGGGGCATCATCTCGGCGTGGCGGTCCCCGGCGGGATGGGCGTATCGACTCACCCGATCGAGGCTACTGGAACCGTCACCCCTCCCAGGACTCGTGACCACGGATCGAGACGGGATCACGCTCTGGGAGGGATATTTTTACGTCATTTCGCCGTTTGGCCGGATATTTTTGTGAGCCGTCACAACCGGTCCGGTCCGGTGAGCACCCTGCCCACCGCCTCCGCCAGCCGCACCCGCGCCGTGTGCACGGGCTCCGCCTGAGCGTCCCCCATCGGCACGGCCGGCGCGTGCTCGTGCGCGTCGTGATAGGCCAGCGCCAGCCGCACGAGGTACGGCTCCCACCTCGGATCCCGGCTGACCAGCCGCCCTGGCAGCTCGGCCAGCACCCGCAGCACCCGCCGGTCGTACGGGCCGGACAGCAGCCCCGGGACGAAGCCATGCGGCGGCACCCCCAGCTCGCGCGCCCACCGCCGCACCGCGCACGCCCTCGCACGCGCGTACCGCACCACGAAGCCCGGGTTGTCCCAGGTGCGCGGGAAGTCGGGCCAGCCCGGCTCGGGGACGCCCGGCGGCTCCACCGACTCGACCAGCTCGCCCGGCACGTCCACGACGATCCGCAGGAGACCGTCCTGCCGCACCTCCACGGACGACACCCCGCCGAGCCCGCGCACCCGGCCGGCGAGCGTCGCGGGCGGGACCCGCCGCCTCAGCGCGGCGGCCGAGACGTACGCGGCCTCGTGCTCCCACGTCCCCTCGGGCGCCGGCGGCTCCCCCAGCACCTCGGCCAGCTCCCCGGGCGTCATGGGGACCGGCTCAGATGAGGGCGTGCGGCTCGGCGGAGCCGTACTCGACCAGGTGGGCGGCGCCCAGCAGCCAGCGGTCCTCGTCGCGTACGCGCACGTAGCCGAAGCGGTCGGCCGAGAACACCTTGATCCCGTCGGTGCGGCACTGACGCATCAGCACCTCGTCCCATCCGTCGGTGAGGTCGGCGAAGCGCAGCTCGCGCAGCGTGTTCCTGCGCGCGAGCAGGGACGCGCCGGCGATCTCGGGCAGGTAGGAGTATTCGGCATCCGGCTGTTTGAGCAGCGTGGCCTGCGGCTTGCGCAGGTGGGCGTAGTAGGCGGCCTTGCCCACGATGTCGGCGGTGCTGAACAGGAACGCCCTCCGCAGGTCGGACAGGTAGTGGGCGCCGTAGACGTCGCGCGGGTCCATGACCGCCACCAGGTCGGCCTCGCAGAGGTCGATGCCGGAGTTGAGCATCGCGCCCTCCGTCATCGACGGCTGCGGCCTGCGGTAGATCACGTCCACGTCGGGCAGCACGTCGCGGACCCGCAGCTCGGCCTCCGGCGGCCCGATGACGATGAGCTGGTCGACGCCCGACTGCTTGGCGACCTGGGCCAGCGCGTGCTCCATCAGGTAGGGGTCGAGGACGGGCAGCAGGACGGAGGTGTTGAGGGTGGCGCGGGCGCTGGGCAGCCCGATCGCGTCGAGCAGCTCGTCGATGCGCTCGGTCATCGTGCCCATCTGGTACGCCCTGCGCAGCGCCACGTGCGCCCGCCGCGCGTCGGGCTCGTCGCCGATGGGCGTGCCGCAGGCGGCGATCTCGGCCAGCCGCCACTGGGGCGTGCCAGGCGGGCAGTCGGCCGCGGCCGGCCAGCGGTAGGAGGTCAGCACGTCGGGGTAGGCCAGGTGGCCGGGCAGGAGCTGGTCAAGCGTGAGCACCCGGTCGATGCGCCCGCCGGCGAGCGGCAGCGGGTTGTGCACCCGGGGCTGCACCCCGAACTGCAGCCGCGGCCAGGCCACGGTCAGGTCGGTCGTGAAGCGGTGCTCGAACAGCTCGGCCGCCGCGGCGTAGGCGGCCACGTCGCCCCCGGTGTGCCAGAAGACCGTGCGGATGCCGCGCTCGGCGCACCAGGCCAGCAGCGCCCTGAGCCCGTCGCCCGGCTCGCCGGTGATCTCCTCCGCCCACGGGCCCTGCGTGACCGACTCGACCACGAGCAGGTGGGGCATCTCCAGCGGGAGCACCCTGGCGAAGTCGCGCGGCGTGAAGCCCGTCGTCTGCCGCCACTCGTAGCGCAGCAGCGCCTCGGCGTGGGGGTCGGCGATGACCGCGGCCGTCAGGTGGGGCCGCGTGTTGGGGCCGGTCGGCACGCGGAACGGCTTGAGCTTGAAGGAGGCGCCGTTGAGCGTCCTGGTGGTGCTGGTGGCCTGGAACGCCGCTCCAGGGCGCTCGTCCTTGGCCTTGCCCGCGCCGGCGACGGGCTTGCGCTTGGGCGCGGTCGGCCGCTTGACCGGCTTGGCGGCGCCCCTGAGGCCCTTGGCCAGGCGCACGGGGTTGCTCTTGCCGCTCTTGATGGCGTCGCCGAGCCGGTTCCAGCGCGCGACCTTGATCGAGGACAGCTTCCAGTTGGCCACCTCGGCCTGGAAACGTTGCTCGGCCAGCTCCCTGCGGAGCTTGTCGGCCGCCGCCTGCTCGGCCTCCAGCCGTTGCTCGGCCTCGCTCAGCTGCTCGGCCAGCGCCTTGGCCTCCTCGGTGCTCTGCTCGGCCGCCGCCAGCTTGGCCTGGGCGGCGTCCAGCAGCCTCGCCAGCTCGGCGGCGCGCTCGGCCTGTGCCACGGCGTCCCGCAGCGCCCTCCGCGTGCTCTCCAGCTCAGTAGACAAAAACTGGCCCTCCGCTCTCTCGGCCCGGCAAAGGATACTCTTTTGCTGCAAGCGTCTCGAAGGGATGAGATCCGGTGCAGTTCAACGTGCGGCCCTACGTATGCGGCGCTCTCGGCCGGATCGACACCGCCATGCTGGGCAAGCTGACCGCCGCGGGCCCCAAGGTCCGGCCGGCGCTCCAGACGGCCGAGGCCGCGCTGTTCAGCTCCACTCCGCTGCCGCCCTACCACCGGGCCGAGAGCTCGTTCGCGTTCTCCTGGGGTGAGCGCAAGCCCGCGGCTCCCGACGACTGGATGACGGTCGCGGAGACGTACGAGACCCCGGGCCTGATCGGCGACGGCCGCCGGGTGACGCTGCACACGGGGGCGCTCGGCCTGGTCGACGTCTATTACGTACGCCACGGCGAGGCGGTCTACTTCTCGTCCCTGATCCAGCCACTGCTCAGCCTGGTGCCGATCGCGATCGACTGGGCGGCGTGGGCATCGATCATCCAGGTGACGTTCCCGATGGGCGAGGCGACCCCGTACACCGAGGTCAAGCGCCTGCCCGGGTCGAGCGCGCTGGTGTTCGAGCATGACCGGCCGATGGTGGAGCGCAGGTTGCCGCGCTGGTTGCGCACCGAGCCGTACGAAGCGTGGATCAGCCCGCAGGAGATCGTCGAGCTGCTGCACGAGGTCTACGCCGGCTACGAGGGGCGCCCGCTGCTCGTGCCGGTCAGCGGCGGCTACGACTCGCGCCTGCTGGCGAGCGTGGCCAAGGCCCGCGGCGCCGACGTCGAGTCGTGGACGACCAGCCCCGACGACGGCACCGACACCGACATCGCGTTCGCCCGGTCGATCACCAGGGAGCTGGGCATCCCGCACCGGGTGATCAATCAGGACGCCGCCGACTACCCGGCCGACACGGTCGACGTGGCCCGCAGGCTCGAATATCTGACGCCCCACCACGCCTGGTACGCCCCCTTCGCCAAGGAGGTGCACCGCTCGGGCCGCATCCTGATCGACGGTCTGGCGGGCGGGCCGCTGCTGAAGAACTTCATGGTCAGCGGGGCCGCCCTGGAGGCGAGGACCCAGGCCGAGCGCTCGGCCGCCGTGCTGAGGTCGTTGTCGCTGGGCGCTCCGTCGCAGCCGTTCCTGTCCAAGTCGGCGGCGGAGTGGATGGAGGAGACCGTACGCGAGCAGTTCGTGGCGGCCACGTCGATGCTCCACGGGCACCGGGCCGAGCTGCCGCTGTCGGTGCTGCACACCAGGACCGTGCGGGGCATCGCGCGCTCGGCGGTCAACCTGGTGGGCCCGGAGGCGTCGTTCGCGGCGCCGTTCATCCATCCCCGCTTCTTCGACGCGGCGCTGTCGGTCGGCGTGGCCCGCAAGGACAAGGGGCGCTTCTACCGCGAGGTGCTCCACGCCGCCAACCCGCGGGTGGCCGCGCTGCCCTCGACCAACGTCGTCAAGCAGCCGCTGCGGCGGGTGCCGCTGCGGTCGACGGCCGCTCCTGCCCGAAATTATTCGCACCGGATGCTGGAGACTCTGGTGAACCGGGTCCCCGGTCTGCTGTCGGATGAGCTGCACGAGGTGATCTCGGGCGGCCCTGACGCGCTGACCAGGTTCAACGGGTGGAACGATCGCTTCTGGGTGCGCGGTTTGGTGTTGTTCGGGCTCTGGCTGAGCGACTTCGAAAACGACCTCTCGGACGTCGCGCCACCTTTTTAGTGAACTCTGGGTAACAGGGTGATTACATACGGATCTCTCGGGTATGAACCCGGCACAGCAGAAGCGGGTTCCGGAAAGCCAACGGGCTGGTAGTGTTCGGCCCGTAAGCGCCGCACAAACGGGCACCAGATCACAAATCCGGTCTCGTTCATGGGCATGGGGTTCGCAGGGATGACGACTCCAGGCGGCGCGGTCACCAGATAAGAACGCCGGGGTAACCGGTGACTTCGTCCTGCCCACATCTCTTCCTGTGAGCGACATATGATCAACGCATCCCCAACACCGGAGCCGATCTCCGAGGCGTTCGTCTCGGAGGATCCAGCCTGGTACAAGCGGGCGGTGTTCTACGAGGTCCTCGTCCGGGGGTTCAAGGACTCCAACGACGACGGCACCGGCGACCTGCGCGGCCTCATCGAGAAGCTCGACTATCTCGAGTGGCTGGGCGTGGACTGTCTGTGGCTGCTGCCACTGTACGAGTCCCCGCTGCGCGACGGCGGTTACGACATTTCGGACTATATGAAGATCCTCCCCGACTTTGGGGATCTGGGCGATTTCGTCCAGTTGATCGAGCGGGCGCACGAACGCGGCCTGCGGATCATCACCGATCTCGTGATGAACCACACCAGCGATCGGCACCCCTGGTTCCAGGCCTCCCGGCACGACCCCGAGGGGCCGTACGGCGACTTCTACGTGTGGTCCGACCACCCCGGCGCCTATCCTGACGCGCCGATCATCTTCATCGGGGCCGAGGAGTCCAACTGGACCTACGACCCGGTGCGCAAGCAGTACTACTGGCACCGCTTCTTCCACCACCAGCCGGACCTGAACTACGACAACCCGGCGGTGCAGGAGGCGATGCTGGAGGTCCTGCGCTTCTGGCTCGACCTCGGCATCGACGGGTTCCGGCTGGACGCGGTGCCCTACCTGTTCGAGCGCGAGGGCACGGCGTGCGCCGGGCTGCCGGAGACGCACGCCTACCTGAAGAAGATCCGCGCGGAGGTCGACCGGCTCTACCCCGACCGGGTGCTGCTGGCCGAGGCCAACGGCTGGCCCGAGGACGTCGTCGAATACTTCGGCGACCCGACCACCGGCGGCGACGAGTGCCACATGGCCTTCCACTTCCCGCTGATGCCGCGCATCTACATGGCGGTGAAGAAGGAGACCCGCGAGCCGATCTCCGAGATCATGTCGCTCACTCCGAAACTTCCCGAGACCGCCCAGTGGGGCATCTTCCTGCGCAACCACGACGAGCTCACGCTCGAGACGGTGACCGAGGAAGAACGCGACTACATGCACAAGGAATATGCCAAGGACCCGCGCATGCGGGCCTACCTCGGCATCCGGCGCCGGCTCGCCCCGCTGCTCGACAACGACAGGGACCGCATCGAGCTGTTCACGGCACTGCTGCTGAGCCTGCCGGGCTCGCCGGTCATCTACTACGGCGACGAGATCGGCATGGGCGACAACATCTGGCTGGAGGATCGCGACTCGGTCCGTACGCCGATGCAGTGGAGCCCCGACCGCAACGCCGGGTTCTCCAACGCCGACCCCGGACGCCTCTACCTGCCCGCCGTCATGGACCCGATCTACGGCTTCCAGGCGGTCAACGTGGAGGCCCAGCAGCGCCATGAGGGTTCACTGCTGCACTTCACCCGCAAGATGCTGGAGATCAGGCGCAGGCGCCCGGTGTTCGGGGTGGGGGCGTACACCGAGATGTGGTCCTCGAACCCGTCCGTGCTCACCTACGTGCGCGAGGACCGCGACGACGCGATGTTGTGCGTCAACAACCTGTCGAAGTTCCCGCAGCCGGTCGAGCTCGACCTGCGCCGCTTCGAGGGCATGGTCCCCGTCGAGGCGCGCGGCGGGGTGCGGTTCCCGCCGATCGGCGAGCTGCCCTACCTGCTCACGCTGCCGGGCCACGGGTTCTACTGGTTCGCGCTGAAGCGGGAGGAGCCCGCGCGGGCGCGCCCGGTGAGCGAGCCGGTCAGCGCGCGGTGACCGGCACCTGGGCACGGGCCGCGCGGCGGGCGGGGATCAGCGCCACCGCCAGGGCCGTGCCCACGGCGATCAGTATGGCCACGGCCAGCGTCAGCGGCGAGGGGGGCCGGCCGATGCCGGCGCCCACGCCGCTGGTGTGACCCTGCAGGTCGATCAGCCAGGTCACGACGGAGGCTCCGGCGGCGGCACCCGCGCCGACGCCGAGCACCACCAGCAGCCCGGTGCCCGTCACGAGCGTGGCCATGACCTGCCGGGGCGTCAGGCCCATGGCCTTCAGCACGGCCAGGTCCAGGGCGTGGTCACGCAGGCCCAGTGCGCTCGCGGTGAGCAGGTTGGCCAGGCCGATCAGGGCCAGCACGGCGATCAGTGCGACGATCACGACCCTGATGACCGACAGGCGGTCCGCCGGGTTGACCGCGGCCTGCACGTCCAGGCCCTCCGCCGACTCCGCCAGCAGCCGCCCCCGCACCTCCGCGCGGTCGGCGCCCGGTTTGAGGGCGAGCGCGTAATATTCGGGCGGTACGGAGTCCTTGGCGGCCAGGCTGTCCAGCCCCACCGACAGCACCACGCCGTCCTGGTCCGGCTCGACGGTCCTGCCGACGATCCGCAGGATCAGCGGCGAGCCGCCCACCGTCAGCCGCACCCGATCGCCGATCTTGATGCCGAGCAGGTCGAGCAGGCCCTGCCCGGCGACGGCCTCGCCCTGGCGGGCATAGCTGCGCCCCTCCACCACGGGGAACGGGTAAGGCTCCGTCGAGCTGCCGACGGCCCGCACCCGCACCGAACGCGCCTCCCCCGGCGCCAGGGCGTTGACGTCGGTGCCCGGATAGACCGCGGCCACGTCCCTGTCGCGCCCGGCGATGCGCCTGGCCTCCGACGCCTCCAGCTTGCCCGGCCTGACGTAGAGGCCGGCGTGCTGGCCGACCTGCTCGGGATGGCTGAGAAAGTTGTCGAGCGTGGCCCACACGCCGAGGCCGATGGTGATCATCATCATCGGCACGGCCAGCCCGAACGCCGTCAGGAACGCCGGCACCCGCCTCGTGAACGCGTCTCTGGTGCCGAGGACGAGGGCCGGCGGGAGGCGTACGAGCAGAGCCAGCCTGGCCAGCCTCGACAGGTGGCCGCGCGGCGGTGAGGCGGGCGCCGCGGGGATCGGCGGCGTGCGGCCGCCACGCCACGCGGGCAGTCCCACCGCGGCCAGCACCACCAGCGCGGTGCCCGCGACGATGGCCAGCACTGGCACCGGCGCCACGGAGGTCGGGCCGAGCACCACGGCCATCACCCCCCAGCCCCCCAGCGCGCCGAGCGCGACCCCGAGCAGGCCGAGCGCGCCGTGCTCGACCACCAGCAGCAGCGTGACCTGGCCCCTGGTGAAGCCCATCGACTTGAGCGTGGCCAGGTCGCGCAGCTGGCCGAGCACCCGGCCGCCCGCCGCGTTGGCCAGCGCGAGCGCCGCCGCCACCAGCCCGACCACCCCGAACAGCGCGAGCAGCGTGCCGAGCAGCCGGTTGTCCAGCTCCATGGCGCTCCTGACCTCGCGCCAGGTGTAGACGCGCTGGAGCCGGTCCTCCAGCATGACGACCACGCGCTGGGAGACGACCTGGGCGGCGTCGGGGTCGGCCAGGCGCAGCCCGGTCACCCACTCGCTGCGGCCCAGCATGGGTTCGATGTGGTCGAGCGTGGCAGGCAGCACGTAGGCCAGGCCAGGCGTCCACTCGGGGTAGAAGCCGTGTTCGGCGGTGTCGGCGATGCCGCGTACGTACAGGGTGTGGCGCTCGCCGCTCAGCGCGATGATCGTGAAGGGCGCCCCGACCCCGAGCCGCAGCGAGGACGCGAACGACCGCTCCACCACCACGCCGTCCGGCTGGGCGGGGTCGAGCCAGCCGCCCTCGGCCACCAGCGGGTGCGCCACCCGCGCCGGCGTCTCCGGCATCGCGCGCAGCGCCGCGGGCTCCCGCTTGCCGTCCTGGGCCACGGTCACGGGCGCCGAGCGGTAGGGGCCCGCGATCTGTGTCACGCCGTCGATGCCGCCCAGGGCGACCTCGGGGCTGTCGCCGGTGTAGAACCACACGTGGGCGCCGTCGGTCTGGGCCGACAGGCTCCGCCACGGGTTGGTGCCGTCCTCCAGCAGGGTGACCGCGGTGATCAGCGCGGCCACGATGCCGGCCACGGCCAGCACCGTCAGCGCCGCCTGGCCCTTCCTGGCCCGCAGGTCGGCCCTGACCCACCGGCTGCCGGCCGGCACGGTGCTCATCGCCCGCCCGCCGTTCGTCTCATCGTCGGCTCACCGGAGGTCGATCACTTCACCGGCCGTGCGCGTACGTCTGCGGGTGAGGCGGCCGTCGTCGACGATCTCCCCGTCGAACAGGGAGACCACCCGGTCGGCCAAGGCGGCCACGCGGGCGTCGTGGGTGACCATGACGATGGTCTGGCCCTTCTTGTGCACCTCGCCGAGCAGGCGGAGCACGTCGCGTGTGTTGCGGCTGTCGAGGTTGCCCGTGGGCTCGTCGGCCAGCAGCAGGCTGGGCTCGTTGGCCAGCGCCCTGGCCAGCGCCACCCGCTGCTGCTCGCCGCCGGAGAGCTGGGCGGGGGCGGCGTCGGCCCTGTCGGTCAGGTCGAGCGCGCCGAGCAGGCTCTCCCTGCGCTCGCGGGCCACCTTGGGCGAGGCCCCGGCCAGCAGGGCGGGCAGCTCGACGTTGTCGCCGACGGTCATGTTGGCGACGAGGTTGAAGAATTGGAAGACGAATCCGACCTTCTTGCGCCGCAGCAGCGCCCACGCGCTCTCGGAGAGGGTGTCGACCCGTTTGCCGTCGAGCCAGATCTCGCCGCTCGTCCTCGCGTCGAGCCCGCCGAGCATGTGGACGAGCGTGGACTTGCCCGAGCCGGACGGACCCATGATCGCGATGAACTCACCCGGCTCGACCTGGAGATCCACCCCGCGCACCGCGGGCACGGGGATGGCACCATCCTGGTAGATTTTGACCAGATTGACCGTTTTCAGCACGGTGCTCATGCCAGATCCTCCTGGCAACGTTCCAGCCAGTCAAGATCCGCCTGGAGGTGCAGCATGGCGCCCTCGATGAGGAGGATCGCCACCCGGTCGGACGGGGAGGTGCGGTCGAGGAGGTCGTTGAGGTCGCTCATGAGCGACAGGTAATGACGGCGCTGCCTGTTGATCAGCGCCATGCGGTCGGCGATGCCGGTCAGCGGGGCGAGGACGAGCTTCATGAAGAACTCGTCGCGCACCCGGGGACCCTCGGTGGGCTCGTCGACCCAGGTGGTGAGGTGCTCGCGGCCCTTGGCGGTCAGGTAGTAGACCTTCTTGTTGGGCCGGTTGGACTGCTCGACTCCCACTGCCCTGACCAGACCGTCCTTCTCCAGCCTGCCGAGCGTCACGTAGATCTGGCCGATGTTGGGGGACGGATAGGCGCTGCCGAAGGTCTGCTCCAGCGCCTGCTTGAGCTCGTAGCCGTGAGCCGGCTCTTTGGCCAGGAGTGCCAGCAGGTGAAGCCGCACCGCCCCACCTCCCCGCTGTGTTACGCATGCGTTACGAAGCTATCCGTTGACCTAGAGATTACCGCTGTGCATAACATGAATGCATCTACCTAACACGAATGTAAACCCTCTGAACACACGGAGGAAACAGAGTGCATCGTCCGCTCGCGCTCCTGCTGGCCGTGGTCCTCACGGCCGGATGCGCGGCGGCGGGCGACCAGGGCGGCGGCACGACGGGAACGGGCGGCACCGGCCCCATCACGTTCGCCACCGGACGCGACACCACGGCTTACCTGCAACCGCTGCTGGACCGCTGGAACCAGGCCCACCCGGCCGAGAAGGTGACGCTGCTGGAACTGCCCGAGGCCGCCGACGAGCAACGTGCCCAGATGGCAGCCAACCTCCAGGCCCGGAGCAACCGTTACGACGTGCTGGGGCTCGACGTGGTGTGGACCGCCGAATTCGCGGAGAACGGCTGGATCATCCCCCTGGAGCGCGGGTTGTTCCCGCTCGACAGGTTCCTGCCGCCGGTCGTGGAGACGGCTGTCTACAAGGGCAAACTCTGGGCCGTCCCCTACACGAGCAACGCCGGTCTGCTGTACTACCGGACCGACCTGGTCGGCAAGCCGCCGAAGACGTGGGCCGAGCTGCGCGACCAGGCGCGAGAGATCACCAAAAAACACGACATAAACGGCTACGCCGGGCAGTTCCTGGCGTACGAAGGGCTCACGGTCAACTTCTCCGAGGCCGTCCAGTCGGCGGGCGGCCAGATCGTCAGCCGCGACGGCAAAGAGGTGACCCTCGACCCCGCCCAGGGCGCGACCGCGCTCGGCTTCCTGCTCCAGGGGTTGCGCGAGGGCTGGATCCCCAAGGAGGCGCTGAGCTACAAGGAGGAGGAGTCACGCCTGGCCTTCCAGGAGGGCAGGCTGGCCTTCGCCCGCAACTGGCCCCACGCCTACGGCCCGGCCAAGGCCCGGCTGGGCGACAAGGTCGCGGTCACCAGGTTGCCGGGGCTCGAGGGGCCGGGGTCGAGCACGCTGGGCGGCGCCAACCTGGCCGTCAGCGCCTTCTCCAAGCACCAGCACACCGCGCAGGAGTTCATCCGCTATTTCACGAGTCTGGAGAACGAACGCCGGGTGCTCACCGAGGGCTCGTTCCCGCCCGTGTGGACCGAGCTCTACGACGACCCCGCCCTGATCAAGCGCTTCCCCTACCTGCCGGTGCTCAAGGAGAGCATCCTCGCCGCCAAGGCCCGGCCGGTCAGCGCCAACTACAACCAGCTGAGCCTGGTGATCGCCAGTTCGGTCGCCAAGGCGCTCGGCACCCCCGACACCGAGTCCGCCGACGACGTCGCGGCCTCCATGAAGTCCGAACTCGAAGAGATCATCAGAACCCAGTGAGGCAGCCATGCGAAGAAGCAGAGCAGCAGCGATCCTGGCCGGGCTGGCGGTAGCGGTCGCCGCCTGCGGCAACGCGCCGACGACGACGGAGCCCACCGCCTCGGGGTCGGCGCCCGCCGGCGGCGACAAGACGCTCGAAGGCGTGACCCTCGAGGTCGCCGCCAAGTGGACGGGGGCCGAGCAGAAGAACTTCGAGCAGGTGCTCAAGGCCTTCACCGACAAGACGGGCGCCAAGGTCACCTACGCCTCCACCGGGGAGGACACCGGCGCCTACCTCGGCCCGCGCATCCAGGGCGGCAACCCGCCCGATGTGGCGATCCTGCCGCAGCCCGGCCTCGTCCAGCAGTACGCCGACCAGGACGCGCTCAAGCCGCTGAACGACGACGTCATCAAGGAGATCGACACCAACTACACGCCCTACTGGAAGGAACTCGGCTCCGCCGACGACAAGGTCTACGGCGTACTGATCAAGGCGGCGCACAAGTCGCTGGTCTGGTACCGCTCGCAGGCGTTCGAGGACGCGGGTGTGCAGGCGCCGACCAACTGGGACGAGCTGGTCAAGGCGTCGCAGACCATCGCCGACTCCGGCACGCCGCCGTTCTCCTTCTGCGGTGCCTCCGGCTGGACGCTGACCGACCTGTTCGAGAACGTCTACCTCTCCACCGCGGGCCCTGAGAACTACGACAAGCTCTCCAAGCACGAGATCCCCTGGACCGACCCCACCGTGGCCACCGCGCTGGAGAAGATCCAGCAGATCGTGAGCAAGGAGGAGTTCCTGGTCGACGGCGTCTCCGGCACCATGCAGACCGACTTCCCCTCCTGCGTGAGCAAGGTCTACGGCACCAAGAAGGCCGCCATGGTCATCGAGGCCGACTTCGTGGCCGTCGAGGCCGACCAGGCGGGCGCCAAGGTCGGCGAGGACGCGAAATACTTCCCGTTCCCCAAGGTCGGTGACACCGCCCCGGTGGTGCTCGGCGGCGACGTCGCGGTGGCCATGAAGGACTCCCCCGGCGCCATGGCGCTGCTGCAGTTCCTGGCGTCCAAGGAGGGCGGCGAGGTCTGGGCCAAGCTGCCCGGCTACCTGTCGCCCAACAAGAACGTCTCCCCCGACAACTACCCCGACGAGCTGACCAAGCAGCTCGGTCAGACGATCGTCTCGGCCGGTGACGCCGTCCGCTACGACATGTCCGACCTGGCGCCGAGCGCTTTCGGCGGCACCGACGGCAAGGGCGAGTGGAAGGTGCTGCAGGACTTCCTGCGCAAGCCCAGCGACGTCAAGGGCGCCCAGGAGGCGCTCGAAGCCGAGGCCAAGAAGGCCTGGAAGTAAAGAGGTAAGGCCGTGACCGAACGGTTGGACGGCCCGCAGGACCCGCCCGCGGACCCCGCGGGCGGGCCCTCCACCGGACCGGCTGAAACCCCCCAACGCAAGCGACGCCTCGGCCCATCCCCGGCGGTCGCCATCGCCTTCCTCCTCCCGGCGGCGCTGCTGCTGGGCATCTGGGTGATCTATCCGATCGTCTACTCCCTCTTCCGTAGCCTGTTCGACGCGACGGGCACCGGGTTCGTGGGACTGGGCAACTACACCACGATCTTCACCGACGCCGGCACCCTCACCACCATCCGCAACAACCTGATCTGGGTGGTGGTCGCGCCCATCGTGGTGACCACGATCGGCCTGATCTTCGCGGTGCTGACCGAGCGGATCAGGTGGGCGACGGCGTTCAAGCTCATCGTGTTCATGCCGATGGCCGTCTCCCTGATGGCGGCCGGCGTGATCTTCCGGCTGGTCTACGAGGAGAGCCCCGACAAGGGCCTGGCCAACGCCGTGCTCACCACGGTGCACGACACGTTCTCCTCCTCTCAGGGCTATCCGGAGGCCCGCCCGCGCGGGGGCGAGGAGTCCCCCGTCGCCGAGCAGGACGGCGCGGTCGTCACCAAGCAGCCCGCCCAGAGGGGTCAGCCCGTGCTGATGCCGATCGTCGGCGTCAAGCCGGAGCTGGTACCGGCCGACGCCCAGCCCGCGCAGGCGCCCACGGGCGGCGACGGGCTCTCGGGCACCGTGTGGTTCGACTTCACCCCCGGTGGCGGGGGCACGAACAACGCGGTCGACGGCGCCGAGAAGGGCCTGCCCGGCATGACCGTCGAGGCGGTGCGCGACGGCCAGGTCGCCGCGACCGCGACGACGGCCGAGGACGGCTCCTTCGCCTTCGAGGGACTGGCCGCCGGCTCCTACGTCGTACGGCTGCCCGCCTCCAACTTCGAGGCCGCCTACGGCGGGTTGAGCTGGCTCGGCCCCACACTCATCACGCCGGCGATCATCGGCGCGTTCGTCTGGGTGTGGGCCGGTTTCGCCATGGTGCTGATCGCCGCCGGGCTCGCGGCGATCCCGCGTGACGCGCTGGAGGCGGCCCGCATCGACGGCGCGAGCGAGTGGCAGGTGTTCCGCAAGATCACGGTGCCGCTGCTCTCCCCGGTGCTGCTCGTCGTCTTCGTGACGATGATCATCAATACGCTGAAGGTGTTCGACCTGGTCTTCATCATCGCGCCGGCCTCGGTCCAGCCACAGGCGAACGTGGTCGCGCTGGAGATGTGGCGCGTGTCGTTCGGCGGCGGCAACAACCAGGGCCTGGGCAGCGCGCTGGCCATCTTCCTGCTCATCCTGGTCCTTCCCTTCATGATCATGAACATCCGCCGGTTCAGGAGGGAGGACACGTGAGCGAGCCCAACGACAGGGAGGGGCAGATGACCACGGCAATGGTCACGGCGCCGACCGAGACGCAGGCGGGAGCGCCGCGCAGGAGCCTCGCAGGCAGGCTCGTCGACCGCCTCGGCGGCGGGGCGGTCCAGGTCGTGATGGTGCTGCTCGGCATCTTCTGGCTGGTGCCGACGCTGGGCCTGCTCGTCGTCTCCATGCGTACGTCGCAGGTCAACAGCGCCGAAGGCTGGTGGACCGTCTTCACCAAGCCGGCCGAGCTGACCATCTCCAACTACGCCAACCTGCTGGGCAGCGGCTTCACGGCGTCCTTCTGGAACACCGTGCTGATCACGGTGCCGACCACCGTCCTGGTGATCGGCATCGCGGCGATGGCGGCGTACGCGTTCGCGTGGATGGACTTCCCCGGCCGCGACACCGCGTTCCTCGTCGTCGTCGGGCTGCTCATCGTGCCGATCCAGATCGCGCTGATCCCCGTCGCGTCCCTCTACGGCGCCGCCGACATGTTCGGCTCGATCGCCGGCGTGGTGCTGTTCCACGTGGCGTTCGGGCTGCCGTTCGCGATCTTCCTGCTCCGCAACTTCTTCGTCGGCATCCCCAGCTCCCTGCTGGAGGCGGCGCGGATGGACGGCGCGTCGGAGTGGAAGATCTTCGCGTCGGTGGTCTTCCCGCTGGGCAAGCCCGCCATCGCCTCGCTGGGCATCTTCCAGTTCCTCTGGGTGTGGAACGACATGCTCATCGCGCTGGTCTTCGCCGACACCGGCAACCAGCCCATGACGAAATACCTGCAGTCGCAGATGCGGCAGTTCGGGTCGAACGTCGACATCCTGTCGTCCGGCGCGTTCCTGTCGCTGATCATCCCGCTGGTGCTGTTCTTCGCGTTCCAGCGGTACTTCGTCCAGGGCATGATGGCCGGCTCGGTCAAGTGACCTCGCGGGCGCCCGCCGTACCGATGTGATCATTCCGGTACGGCGGGCGACCGCGTTTCGCACGCAAGCCGTACCAGACATGGCTAAGCTTCACGGCCATGGCTGGTCGTCCCCTTCATGAAGTCGTCGAGGCCGGATGGGCGCGGGCACTTGAGCCCGTCGCCGCGCAGATCTCCCAGATGGGCGAGTTCCTGCGTAGCGAAATCGCCGAGGGCAGACAGTACCTACCGTCCGGCGCGCACGTGCTGCGGGCCTTCAACCAGCCCTTCGACGACGTCAAGGTGCTGATCGTCGGCCAGGACCCCTACCCCACGCCCGGCCACCCCGTCGGGTTGTCGTTCTCGGTCGCGCCCGACGTTCGGCCGCTGCCGGGCAGCCTGGTCAACATCTACAAGGAGATGGAGAGCGACCTCGGCCTGCCCCGGCCGGCCAACGGCGATCTCACGCCGTGGGCCGAGCAGGGCGTGCTGCTGCTCAACAGGGTGCTGACCGTGATGCCCGGCAAGCCCGCCTCCCACCGGGGCAAGGGCTGGGAGCAGGTCACCGAGCAGGCCATCCGCGCCCTCGTCGCGCGCGACAAGCCGATGGTCGCCATCCTGTGGGGCCGCGACGCGCGTAACCTCGCGCCCATGCTCGGCGACGTGCCGCGCGTCGAGTCCGCCCACCCCTCGCCGCTGTCGGCCCGCAGCGGTTTCTTCGGTTCGCGGCCGTTCAGCCGCGCCAACGAGTCGCTGGTTCAGCAAGGTGCGGCCCCTGTGGAGTGGAAGCTCCCATAACATCGTCGCCATGACTGATGAACCGAAGTTCCTGCGTCTTACGGTCGAGCTGACCGTCGAGGTGCTCGACGTGGACGCATTGCAGGCGGCGGCGCTGGCCGAGATCCGGCACCCCGACGCCGACCTCTCCGAGGAGGAGCGCACCGAGCAGGCCGAGCTCGTCTCCTCCGACGACTCCGGTGCCTCCGCGCTGCAGTGGCTGATCGAGCCCGACCACGTGCTGCAGCTCGTCGACCACATCACCGAGATCGAGCCCCGCGAGGCCGTGCTCGGCGTGGAGCCGTCCGAAGGGCCCAGCGAGGAAGAGGAAGAAGAGCACGACCACGGGTGACGTTTCTCGGCATGGTGAGCGGCGGCCACGGCGTTCGACGGCGTCGTGGCTCTTCGCGCAGCTGCCGATACGATCGAGGGCCCGGCATGACGCGGAGCAGCGGGAGCGGCTCCTGCGCGAATCGGTCGTCCATCGCAGGAGGCACACAGTGATCGTCGCATTCTCCATCACCCCGCTGGGCGTCGGTGAAGGGGTGGCCGAGCCCGTCGCCCGCGCCGTCCAGGTGGTCCGCTCCAGCGGGCTGCCCAACCGCACCGACGCGATGTTCACCACGATCGAGGGCGAGTGGGACGAGGTGATGGACGTCGTCAAGCGCGCGGTGGACGCGGTGGCGGAGGTCGCCCCCCGCGTCAGCCTGGTGCTGAAGGCCGACCTCCGCGAAGGCGTCACGGACGGCATGACCTCCAAGCTGGAGGCCCTGGAACGCCACCTCTCCTGATATCAGCGGGGCGGCCGGACGCACACGGACCCTACGCCATCATGATCGTGTGCGCACCGGAACCGATGGCTCAGAGCTTGCACCGGGCCCCTTCGGACGGGGACTTCAGGGCGATCAGATAGGCGGCCACGGTCCTGTTGACGCAGGCGTTGCCGGCCATGAGGGCGCCGTGCTGCTCGCCCTCGACGGTGAGCAGACTGCCGCCGAGCGTCCTGGCCAGGGCGATGCCGCCCTCGTGCGGCGTCGCGGCGTCGCCCGTGACGGAGATCGTCAGCGTGTCGGGCAGGCCCTTGATGCCGGTGGCGTACGGATAGCCGAGCGTCGGCTTGACGGGCCAGTACTCACAACCATCGCGCGCCACCTTGATCGGCCGGCCGGGGTCGGAGAACGGCGCCGCCTTGTTCCACGCCCGGTTCAACGCGGTCTCCTCCTTCGGCGTGTGGCGATCCTCGTCCAGGCAGTTGATCGCCAGCGTGGCCTCGAGCGAGTCGGGATAGGCGCCGTCGGCGCTCCGCCCGTGATAGCTGTCGCGCAGCTTCAGCAGGGTGTCGCCCTTGCCGGCCTTCAACTCGGCGATGCCGGCGATCGCTGCGGGCCAGAGCGCCTTGCTGTACATCGCGGCTATCACCCCCTCGACCGCCTGTCCGTACGTCAGCCCGCGCCCGCCGGACGTACGCGCAGGCTTGTCGATCAGCGGCCGGACGAGGTCCTGGAAGACCTTGGTGGCGCGGCCGGGTTCGGTGCCGAGCGGGCAGTCCTGGCTGGTGGCGCACGACGCCGCCATGCGCTCGAACGAGCGCTGCATTCCGGTGGCCTGCTCGACGCGCCGCTCGTAGGTGTCCTTCAGCGGATCGAACGCCCCGTCGAGCACCAGCGCGCGTACCTTCTTCGGGAACATCTCCGCGTAGACGGCGCCGAGCCGGGTGCCGTAGCTGGAGCCCGCGAAGGAGAGCTTCTCGTCGCCCAGGGCCTGGCGCAGCACGTCCATGTCCCGGGCGACGTCACGGGTGCCGACGTGCGCGAGCACCTGCCTGCCGCCGGAGCGCTCGGCGCACCGCTCGGCAAGCCGTCGGGTCTCCTGCCTGGTCCAGTCGTCCACGCCGGCGGGAACCGAGGAGAGCTTCGCGTCGCGCTCGCGCTCGGCGTCGGTGAAGCAGTCGAGCGCCGGCTTCGAGGCGCCGACGCCGCGCGGGTCGAACCCGACGATGTGGAAGTGCTCGGTGATCGGGGAGTTCGCCCACGCGGCAGCGGTGAGGGCCGCGTACTCCGTGCCGGGGAAGCCGGGACCGCCGGGGTTCACCACCAGCGACCCGATCGGGTCCTTACCGCGCGCGGGGACGCGCAGCAGTGCCAGCTCCGCCTGCCTGCCTTTCGGGTTCCGGTAGTCGAGCGGCACCTTGAGCCGCGCGCACCCGGCCTTGACGGGCGGCGCGTCCGGCGTCGGCTTCGGCGCGTCGCACGGCTTGAACGCCGGCTTCTGCCCGTGGAAACGGTCCAGGCCGGGACCGATGGGGGTGGACCGCTGACCGGCCTGGCCTATGCCGGACGGGCTGGATTGGCCGGCTGCCTGGCCGGCCGTTCGGCCTTCTGGCTGGCTGGCGCAGGCGCCGATCAGCAGTGCCAGAGCCGCGACGCCCACGACGACGGCCGGTGGCTTGCGATAGGACATGGACGTTCTCCCATGGTTGCAGGCGATGTCCTCAGGAGATGCGGCCTGAGGGCCCGAGCAGGCTCACGTGAAGCGTGAACGTGCTGTTCGACACCGACCCAACAGCGTGCCCTTGGGACACGGTCAAGGAGGCGTCACACGACCGGCGGTCTCGTACGCGATACGTACGGGCGCCGCTTGAGCATGCCCTTGGGGCATGGTGTGAACTGGACGACGAGGGAGGTGGACGATGGCGTGGAGCACCCGGCAACTGGCCGAGCTCGCGGGCTCGACGGTGAAGGCCATCCGGCACTACCACCGGCTCGGGTTGCTGGAGGTGCCTGAGCGCGCGGCCAACGGGTACAAGCAGTACCAGGTCGCGCACCTGATCCGCCTGCTGCAGATCAAGCGGTTGCGTGACCTCGGAGTGCCGCTGTCGCAGGTCGCGGCGATGGGGCCGGCCGGCGAGGAGCCGGACGAGGCGATCCGGGCGCTGGACGCCGAACTGGAGGCGACGATCGAACGGCTCAGTCGCGTACGCGCGGAGCTGACCCTCATCCTGCGCCATCGCGCGCCGATCCATGTGCCGCCCGGGTTCGCGGCTCTGGCTCAAGACCTCTCCGACACGAACAAGTCCCTGTTCATGGTCTATTCGACGGTGTTCAGTGAGGAGGGCCTGGAGGAGTTGCGCCGGATCATCACGGTGCGGGACAACACCGGCGAGGAGTTCGAAGCCCTTCCCCCGGACACCGACGATGCCACGATCGACCGGCTTGCCGAGCGCATCCTGCCGGCGGTCCTCAGGATGCGGGAAGAGCACCCATGGTCGAACGACCCGGTGGCGGATTCACCACGGGGAGCGGAACTGGCTGGGAACGCGATGGCACATGCGGCGGCGGAGTTCTACAACCCCGCGCAGCTACGCGTCCTGCGGCGTCTGCACCACCTCCTCGACCAGGCCACGGATCCGCACGACGACCCACCCGGGCATGGCGCCGTCCACGATTCGGCCCCGGACGTACGGTTGCGCGAGGAGTGACGGCCGGCACGCCTGGAACCTCGCTCATCAGGAAAACCGCGCATCGCCACCTCACGTGTTGTGGACGGTGAGCTCGTAGCCCGCCTCCTCGACGGCGGCGCGCACCTGCGCGAGGTCCAGCTCCCGGTCGCTGGTCACCGAGATCCGGTCCGCCTCGACGTGCACCTCCACGGCGGTGACGCCGGGGACGCGTTCTAGCTCCTCGGTGACGGCGTCCGCGCAGTGCCCGCACGCCATGCCGAGCACGGTGTAGGTGCTGTTGATCACGCCGGCGCCGCCTGTTCGCCGAGCGCCGCAGTCGCCTGGTCGCCCTTCTCTCCTGCGGGGACGGTGCGGGTGAGCATGTGCGCCCTGCGCATCCGCCCGTCGCCGGTGAACTGCCCGAAGAAGTACACCTCCATGGCGAACTCCTTCTTACGCTGCTGCACGTGCAACGTATAGCGCGCGGCGATCCGGTCGCCGTCCGCCAC
Source organism: Nonomuraea mesophila (assembly GCF_004352805.1). Taxonomy (NCBI): domain Bacteria; kingdom Bacillati; phylum Actinomycetota; class Actinomycetes; order Streptosporangiales; family Streptosporangiaceae; genus Nonomuraea; species Nonomuraea mesophila. The sequence continues at coordinate 38,198 of NZ_SMLD01000017.1, read as the reverse complement.
TGCTTCGTGCACCTCCATACGGCTGATGGGCCGGTTCTTGCGCACCGGGCGGGTGTGCGCAATGAGTTTGTCCCGGTCCATCCGGTGACCGTCGGCTATCTCGATGATGTCCTTGGTGTGATAGCGGTCCACGATCGCCGCCGGATCCTCGTCGTCGCGCAGGAGTTCTTCGGAGAAGGAGGTGAAGAACCCGGCGATGAACTCCTTGGGGTCGCTGTCACTGAGTGGACGCACGTGGGCTCCCGTCGATCGTATTAACTTTGACAGCATGTAAGATATGCATACGTGGTCAACTTTGGCAAGGTGTAAGAATTGAGTTCATCCCCGGCCCGCGCTCGCCGCGCCGACGCCCGGCGCAGCAGGGCGGTCATCCTGGACGCGGCGATCCGGCTGCTCAACGCCCGGCCCGACGCCAGCGTCGACGCCATCGCCACCGCCGCGGGCGTGACCCGCCAGACCGTCTACGCCCACTTCCCCTCGCGCCAGCGGTTGCTGGCGGCGGTGCTCGACCGGCTCACCGAGGAGACCGTGGCCGAGATGGACGCCGCCGGCCTCGACACAGGGCCCGCCGCGGACGCGCTGCTACGGCTGATCGACGCCGGCGCCAGGACGGCCGGGCGCTATCCCGTACTGATGCAGGTGCTCAGCACGCTGCCCGTTCCCGCAGAAGAGGACCAGGCCCGCCACACGGCGGTCGCCGACCGGCTCAGGCGCGTCATCGAGCGAGGTCTGCGGACGGGGGAATTCGGCCATCACCTTCCGGTCGGCTGGCTGGTCACCGCCACCATCACGCTGAGCCACGCCGCGAGCGAGGAACGCACCGCCGGGCGCCTGCCCGACGAGGAGGCCGACGAGGCGCTCCGCATCAGCCTGCTCCGCCTGCTCGGCGCTGAATGACCGCCCGGCCGGGGCGTCCCGCAGCCGGGGCAGCCCCGCGACCGGGACGGCCGCCCAGACGCTCCTGGCCTGGCGCGGAGTGCCGGTGACCCTGGTCGAACGGCACCCGGGCACCTCTATCCGGCCCAAGGAGTTCGGCGTCGGGCCACGGGCGATCGAGCCGCTCCGCGTGGTAGGTGTCGCGCAGCTTCAGCAGGGTGTCGCCCTTGCCGGCGATCGCGGCGGGCCGGAGCGCCTTGCTGTACATCGCGGCTATCACCCCCTCGACCGCCTGTCCGTACGTCAGCCCGCGCCCGCCGGACGGTCTGCGGAACGCGGTCTAGCTCGGGCGGGCCACGCCGCCTGCTGCGCCGGGCCCGGCGACGGTCGACGGCTTCCGGCGGCCGAGGCCGAGGACGAATCTGGTGAGGCCCCAGCGCCGCACGATCTCGTAGGTGATCAGGCTCAGCGCGAACGACACGGTCATGATCACCACGTACGGCAGGGGCCCGGCGTCGGCGTGCCGTAGGACGTAGAAGCCCACGGCGACCAGGAAAGTCTGGTGCAGGACGTACAGGGGAAAGGCCGCCTCATTGCAGTACGCCACCGCCTTCGACCCGCCATTGAGGTACCGCCTGCCGTACCCGAGCATGGCCAGCAACGCCGTCCAGCAGGCAAGGTCGCGCACGGCCGTGGCCGGCAAGCTCTCCTGGCCGCCGAGCAGAAGAACCCCCGCGGCCCCGCATGCCGCCAGCGCCAGGAACAGCGGCCGCCACCGCTCGACCATGTCCATGATCGAGTCGTCGGTGGCAATAAGGAAGCCCAGCATGAAGTAGGCCGCGAAGACGAAGATGTTCTTCCCGCCCACCTCAGGCAGGTACGACAGCGCGGTCAGCAGCGCGACGGGCAGCAAGGCGGGCAGGGGCCGCCGCAACCACCTCGGGGTGTATCCCCGCCTGGCCAGAGCCAGCATCGGCTGGACGAGCGCGGCCGAGATGAGGAAGAGGAACAGGATGAACCACAGGTGCGCCGGCGAGATCCCGCCCGCGTATTCCGACCAGTCAGAGAAGTCGGTGAAGTACCTCCACAGAAAGTCGGCGTAGGAGCCCTCGTAGCCGCGATGGAACCGCAGGGCGTAGTACGCCTGCGGCGGCACGACCACCAGCACGCCGAACAGCAGCGGTACCAGCAGCCTGGACACCCGCTCGCTGACGTAGCGACCCGCCGACCTGCGTTTGAGCGCGTAGAAGCTGGCCGAGCCGGCCAGCAGGAACAGCAGCGGCATGAACCAGTAGGACAGTTGCACCAGCACGGTGGAGAAGTTGTTCACCTCGCCCTTGACGTAGAACGAGGCATCGCCGTTGAACACCCGCGCCGTGTGGTACGGGAACAGGAACAGAATGCCCAGGTTGCGCAGCCAGTCGATGTGGTTCTGGCGCCCACCGCCTCGCCTGGACGTCGTCGTCGTTGTCGCTGTCGTCAAAGGGTCCTCCGCTATCGAAAGGTGATCAAGTTGCGCCATACGATACCGAAAGTATTGAGTACTTTCGGTATGCTGGGTGTCGTGAACGGCGATCAGCAGAGGAGTCCGAGTCGGCGCCTACCGCGCGAGGAGGTGCGCCGCCGGCTGCTGGCCGAGGCGGCGCGGGTGTTCGCCGAACGCGGCTACGCCGACGCCCGCATCGAGGACATCGCGGCAGGCGCCGGCTTCACCAAGGGGGCCGTCTACTCGAACTTCGGCGGCAAGCAGGAACTGTTCGGCGCCATCCTCGGCGACGGCGCCGCGACCGAACTGGCCGCCGTACGGGAGGAAATCCGCGATCTCGACGACCTGCCCGCAGTGATCGGCCGAGTGGCGTCTCTGGTCACCCGGCACATCGTGCAAGACAGCGGCCACGGGCACCTCGGCCTGGAATTCGCAGCCCGCGCGGCCCGCGACGAGCAGACCAGGGAGGTTCTCACCCCGATGCGCCGGGCCCAGCGCGAAGGAGCCGCCCGCTCGATCGCCGAAGTCGCTGAGCGGACCGGCGTCCGCCCCACCATCGATCTGGACCAGGCCGCGCTCATCCTGCACTGTCTGACCAACGGCCTGGTCAACGAGCACATCGCCGATCCCGAGGCGGTCGACGCCGAGACTGTCGAACGAACGTTGACCACCGTACTGACCTGCCTGCTGCCGCTTCCCCCGAGCGACGACCCTCCATGCCCCTGATCGCGAACGTGACCATCCCCGGCGAACCGGCCGGGGCGCTCCGCAACCGGGGCAGCCCCCGCGGCCGGGACGGCCGCGGGGCACAGCAGGCGGGACAGCGCTGATGACCGGATGGCGTCGATCGCAGAATGAGCGCTATCGAGATATATCTTGACCTAGCCACGGACGCGACATATCGTGTTGCCCGTCAACGCGATAGTACGTGTACGGAGGTGGCGGGCAATGGAGCGAGAGCGGGTGCCGATCCTCGTGGTCGGCGGCGGATACGCGGGGCTGAGCGCGGCGACGCTCCTGGCCTGGCGCGGAGTGCCGGTGACCCTGGTCGAACGGCACCCGGGCACCTCCATCCAGCCCAAGGCGTTCGGCGTCGGGCCACGCGCGATCGAGCTGCTCCGCCCCGTGCCGGGCATCGAGCAGGAGCTGAGCGACATCTGGGCGGGCATCGGCGACAACCTGCGCATCGCCATCGCCAGGAGCCTCGTCGATCCGGACCCCCACTTCGTCATGGAGGACGGGCAGGAGGAGCTCGCCTTCCTGACCGGCATCACCCCCGCGGCGAACGTGGCCGCTCCCCAGGCCGCGATCGAGCGGGTGCTGCGGCGCAGGGCCGAGGCGCTCGGCGCCGACCTGCGCTTCTCCACCGAGCTGGTCTCGCTCGACCAGGACGACGACGGCGTGACCGCGGTGATCCGCGGCAAGGACGGCGAGCGCGTCGTGCGGGCGGACTACGTGGTGGCCGCCGACGGCTACCGCAGCCCCCTGCGCCGGATGCTCGGCGTCCCCACCTCGGGCAAGGGCGTGCTCGGCGCCATGTGCTCGATCATGTTCGACGCCGACCTGACCGGGCTCGTCGAGGACCGTACGGTCACGCTCTGGTATCTGCAGAACGACGTCTTCACCGGCGCCATCGTGACCGGCACCGGAGTGGGCGCCCACGTGCTCGGCGTCAACCACGCCGAGGGCGAGAGCGCGGCCGGCTACACCGACGAACGCTGCGCCGAGCTGGTGCGCGTCGCGACCGGCCGGCCGGACCTGAACGTGCGCATCCTGGACAAGACGACGTTCGCCCTGGCGCACGTGCTCGCCGACACCTATCGGGCCGGCCGGGTCTTCTTCGCCGGCGACTCCGCCCACACCATGCCGCCCACCGGCGGGCAGGGCGGCAGCACGGCGCTCCAGGACGGCTGCGACCTCGCCTGGCGGCTGTGGCTGGTCGTCACGGGCCAGGCGGGTCCGGCCTTTCTCGACACGTACGACGCCGAACGCCGCCCCATCGGCGCCATGACGGCCGACGCCCAGCTCGCCAACCTGGGCGTACGCATGCCTCCCGAAGCCCGCCACGGCTATCCGGAGCCCTTGCAGGACTCCGCGGCCGGGCTCATCGGACACCGTTACCACTCCACCGCGATCCTCGACGAACCCGACGACGACGGCTCGGTCCTGGAGGATCCCCGCGTACCGCACGGCCGCCCCGGCAGCCGGGCCCCGCACGTGGTGCTCGACTGGGAGGGGCGGCGCATCTCCACCATCGACCTGTTCGGCTCCGGCTTCGCGCTCCTGGCCTCCGGGGAAGGCGGTCGGGCTTGGGTGGACGCGGGCCGCCAGGTCAAGGAACGGCTCGGTGTGCAGCTCATGCGCCTCCTCGTGGACGTCGAGCTCATGGACGTGGAAGGACGGTTCGGCCAGGCTTACGGCGTCAACAGGGGCGGCGCCGTACTGGTCCGGCCTGACGGGTATGTGGCATGGCGCTCGCCTGATCCCGTCGAGGACCCGGCGGCCACCCTGGAGCGGGTCATGCGGCAGATCCTCAGCCGCTGACCGGCTCCGGGAGCCGTCAGGGCCGACGTGAGAGTGGCGGCCTGGGGTCACTGGTGGGAAGGGTGGTCAGGCCGTCAGGCGACGATGCCGGGACCCGAAGGTGGATCGCCGGTCACGCGGCCAGGGCCGAACCTGGAGGGTGGGCGTCGGTCACTGAGGCGTGGGAGGTGCCCTGGGTGGCGCAGAGCCAGTCGTTGGTGGAGCCGGTGAAGCCCGAGGGCGGCCCGACCTTGAGGCAGGTGATCCGCCCCGTGCCCGGCGCGGGCCCGACCTTCAGCCGCCGGACGCCATTGGGTCCCACCGCGCCGGCTTCGTACGGGGTCAGCCGGACGCGGAACGGGAGGCCGCTGTCGGGCTGGATGTGCAGGAAGTCGTCGATCGTGCGCCGGGTGGCTCCCGGATGGGTCGTGACGTAGGCCAGATGGTCGGTGACCAGGCAGTGGGCCACCGTACGCAGGAGGTTGGTCGCGCACAGGTTGTGGGCGCAGGCGGCACCGTCGAGGGTGATCTCAGGAAGGCCGAACCGGCGCAGCCCTCGCGAGGTCACCCGAAGGCAGGAGCAGTCGCCCTTCCCCGCCGGATCCCAGGGCGGGCAGGGGACGGCCTCGTGGACCTGGACGTCCCAGGCCAGCCAGTCGTCGTTGAGGTGGAAGGTCGCGGGCTCGCCGGGGCATCGCCCGCAGGTGAGGATGGCGGCGCCGGTCATGGGATCGATCAGCAGCCCGTCGCACTCGCGGGCCAGTGCTCTGGCCGCGGCCCTGGCCGCCTGCACGCCGGCCGGAAGCCTGTGCGGCGGCGCGGTGGCGGACACGACGACATGGTTTTTCGTCCGCCTCAGGAGCCGTCTCTCCTCGTCGCCGAGGGTGGCGCCGGTCGGTCTCCATGGGCTCGGGTGATGGGTCACGGTCAGGGCCCCGCGCCGCACAGCGCTGATCGCGGCCTTTCTGTGCGGGTCGCCGACCCGCCAGGGCACGAAGGTATCGGCGTCGAACGTCAAGTGCTCCATGGCCACGACGAACCGGGACGTCAGGGTGCGGGGCAACGGGAAAGTGAGCTTCATGAGCGGCCTCCGTACGGATCGAGACGAGTGTCGAAGCGGTGAGGCGCTCAGAATCGACGAGCCCGGAAACCCGTGGGCGGGTAGAGCGGCGTTCTGTGGACGGCGACGGGTTCTCCACAGGGCAGCGGACGTCCGCGCGGAACCCGGTGGTGGCACGACGTCAACGAAGCAGAGCCCACACCACGCGTTCGCTCATGCCGCTGACGTAGTGACCCCAGTTGCCGCAGGTGAGCCTGTCGACGATCAGAAGCCCACGCCCTCCGTCGTCATCCGGCTCGCGTAGGGCCGGGGTCGTTCCGGCGCGACCCGGATCGGCGACGGAAAGAATGAATCCGTCGTGTTCCGCATAGAGGCTTATCCGCACCCATCGATGTTCGTCGCTCATGCCGTACTCGATGGCATTGGTAACCAATTCGTCAACGACCAGCCGCAGGTCATCAGCGCGCGGGTGATGTGTTCCCACCCAGCCCGTGACGAGGTCTCTCGCCTTCGCCGGGATACGGCGGGAATCCGCCCGCCCGATGACGTACGTATGCCGCCCGAACCTCGGAGTCTGGGTTGCCACCTGCATGGAGTCACCTCGAAACCTACATGCCGAATCAAATCTGTACGGCTTGGGTCCCCAGCATGACCTGCTGCTGTAGTGGATTCCACGGAAACTCCCCTCCAGCGCATGCACAACATGTGTTCAATATGTGCGTGGGGATGTGGGCGATGCCCAGAGGAGGCACGACATGGAGGAAAATCACACCAATCCAGCAAAAGCCGCCGTGGAGGAATATCGACAACGCATGCACCGTCACCGAACGGCCAAAGGTCTTACACACGCCGCACTCGCGATGCTTCTCCCCGCCAGCGAAAGCCTCGTGGGGGCCGTGGAACGAGGCACCAGGCCGCCGACGGAAGGCTTCACCCGAGCCCTGGAAAAGGCTCTTGGCCTCGAAGGCGAACTGCTAGAACTCCTCCCGGCCATCAGGTCACTCGCGCCCAGATGGTTCCGGAAGTGGCCGGCCATCGAGGCGAGTGCTCAGGTCATCAGAACCTACGAGCTGGCATTGATTCCGGGTCTCCTCCAGACCGAGGACTACGCGCGGGCCATATTCAACGGCGAGCCGAGCGCGGTCCCCCAGGAGGCGGAGAAGCGCGTCCAGATCCGGCTTCGACGTCAGGCGATCCTGTCAAGGACGAACCCTCCCGCCGCCTCCTTCATAGTGGACGAAAGCGCCTTGCGCCGGCAGGTCGGCGGCCGTGAGGTGATGCGGGCGCAGCTTCAATACCTGCTGGACACGATGACCCGTCCGTGTATTACCGTGCGGGTTGTCCCATTGTCCTCCGGAGCGACGGCGGGTCTGATCGCTCCCTTCGTGATCGCACAGGTCGACACGGAGACCGTGGGGTTTCTCGAGAATGCGGAGAGTGGAGAGGTCGCCAATCATCCAGACATGATCCAATGCCTGTCCGAACGATGGGAGCTCCTGTCCGGCCTGGCACAGCCTACGTACGAGACCAAGAAGATCATCCGGGAAGTGATGGAGCATGGTCCATGAGGAGGAGCTGGCGACTGCCGTGTGGCGGAAGGCTCTGGCCAGCGGGGGAACCGGAGGCAACTGCGTGGAGGTTGCTCCCCTCAGCGGTGGTCGCGTCGCTGTAAGAGACAGCAAGAACCGTGGTGGCCCCGCCCTCACGTTCACCGCAGCAGAGTGGGCCGCCTTCAAGAATGGCGTGATCAACGGAGAGTTCGACTTCTGAACAACACCGCGCGAAAGGGGACCCGCGCATCGACGGGTCCCCTTTTTTTTTATCGCGTCCGTACGTGGGCGGGTGGGCGGCAGATCAGCAGGGACTGGCCCGGTAGCCGCACGCCCTCCCCGTCGGCCGTCACCGGTTCGTCCGAGGCCAGCACGATCGTTCCCGGCGTCAGAGGTAGCGTCACCGAGTCGGGCGTGCAGTTCACCAGTACGGCCAGCGAGCCCCGCCACATGATCAGCCAGGCGCCGTCCGGGTCCGTCTCAACGCGCACCCGGTCGAGGCGCGGGTCCGACAGTTCGGGCAGGGCCTTGCGCAGCGCGATCAGGTCTCGGTACCAGCACAGCAGCGACCAGTGCGCCTCCTCCTTCATCTCGCTCCAGTCGAGTTTCGAGGCGAGGAACGTCTCCTCCGCGGAAGGGTCGGGCGCATCCCACGCGGGCCAGAACCCGACGAACTCCCGCTCCCGCCGTTCCGCCTCGGTCTCGCGCAGGTGGGGCTCGACGTGGTCGGAGAAGAACAGGAACGGCGAGCGCGCCCCCCACTCCTCGCCCATGAACAACATCGGCGTGAACGGCGAGGTCAGCAGCAGGCCGGCGCCGAGTTTGAGCGCGGGGACCGGCAGCCGGTCCCCTTGGGGCCGGTTGCCGATCTGGTCGTGGTTCTGCAGGCAGGCGACCAGCCGGTGTCCGGGAACGCCGGCGTACGAGCGCCCGTGTACGCGCCCGCGGAAGGTCGAGTAGGTCCCGTCGTGCAGCACGCCCGAGGTCAGCACTTTGGCCAGCGCGGGCAGGTGCGCGAAGTCCTGGTAGTAGCCGTGGGACTCGCCGCTCACCGCGCAGTGCAGCGCGTGGTGGACGTCGTCGTCCCACTGCGCCGTCATGCCGAGCCCGCCGGCCTCCGGCGGGCGCACCATGCGGGGGTCGTTGAGGTCGGACTCGGCGATCAGCGACAGGGGCCTGCCGACGGAGCAGGCCAGCGCGTCCACCTCCTCCGACAGCTCGGCCAGCAGGTGCTTGGCGCGCTTGTCGTGCAGCGCGTGCACGGCGTCGAGCCGCAGCCCGTCGATGTGGAAGTCGCGCAGCCACTGCAGCGCGTTGCCGGTGAAGTAGCGCCGGACTTCGTCGGAGCCGGGCCCGTCCAGGTTGACCGCTTCGCCCCAGTAACTTCCCTCGAAACCGGCGAAGTACGGGCCGAAGGGCCGCAGGAAGTTGCCCGACGGCCCGACGTGGTTGTACACGACGTCGAGGATGACGCCGAGGCCCGCCCGGTGGCAGGCGTCCACGAACGTCTTGAGCCCGTCGGGCCCTCCGTACGTCTCGTTCACCGCGTACAGGTCGACCCCGTCGTAGCCCCAGTTGCGCCCGCCCGGCACGGGAGCGACGGGCATGAGCTCCACGAAGTCGACGCCGAGCTCGACCAGGTGCTGCAGTTTCTCCGCGGCCGCCGCGAACGTGCCCTCCGGCGTGAACGTGCCGACGTGCAGTTCGTAGATGACCGCGCCGCGCAGGTCGCGGCCCTTCCAGTCGTGGTCGGACCAGGTGAAGCGGCCGTGGTCGTAGACGGCGCTCGGCCCGAAGACGCCCTCGGGCTGACGGCGGGAGCGGGGGTCGGGGTAGGGTCCGCCGCCGTCGACCACGAAGCCGTATGTCGTCCCGTGCCCCGCCCCGGGCACGTCGGCCGACCACCAGCCCTTCTCACCGGGGAACATCGCCCGGCGCCCCTCCATGACCTCCACCTCGACTGCCGTGGCCTTGGGCGCCCAGACCTCAAAGATCATGTCTCTCCAGGAGTGCGACCGGATACTGACCGAGCAGGTGCGCGAGCGGGATGCGCCCGGTGTGCCGGGCACCGGTGAGCAGGTCGCGCCAGGCCCCCGCGGGGAGCGTGAGCGTCGTGGCGCCCCAGCCCGTCGCGGCCAGGCGCACGGGGAGCCGGGTGGCGACGGCGACCGCGCGCGGGCGCTCGCCGGAGTCCTCGCCCGGGCCCTCGCCGCCCCGGGCGAAGGCGATCACGTGCTCCGCCGCCCGCCCGTCCGCCCGCAGCGGCAGGTACGCCCCCGCGCCGCCGAGCCGCCGCCGCAACCGCAGCGCCTGGGTGGTCACCAGGTGTTTGGCCGTGTCCCATGCGGTCACGGGCTTGGGCGGGTAGGACACCGGCCGCCGGTTGTCCGGGTCGACCAGCGAGAAGTCGGTGATCTCGTTGCCCTGGTAGACGTCGGGCACGCCGGGCATCATGAGCTGGACGAGCTTGGCCCCGAGGGAGTTGGACATCGCGTACGGCTCGATGCGCGCGGTGAACTCGCCCACGGGCAGCCGCACGGCCGCCTCGGCGAAGTCCCGCAACTTGCGCTCATAGGACGGATCCGGATTTATCCAGGAAATAGCGGTTTTCGCCTCGCGCGCGGCCTTCAGCAGGTAGTCCGTGAACCGCTCGGCCGAGATCGGCCACGCCGCCATGAGGTTCTGCCAGGCCAGGTAGTCGAGGCACGGGTCGAAGCTCAGCGCCGACGACCACTCCGCCACGGCGGCGGCCCACTCGTCCGGCAGTTCCGACAACACCGACAACCGGGCGCGCACGTCCTCCGACCGTTTCGTGTCGTGCGTGGACAAGGTGGTCATCGTGTACGGCCGCAGTTCGCCGCAGAAGTCGTGAAAGTCCTCCACCGGTACGCCGAACACGTCCGGCTCACCGCCCACCTCGTTGAGGCAGGCCAGCGGGAACCACCGGTAGAGCGCCGTGTCCTCGACGCCCTTGGCCATGACCGGGCCGCAGGTCTGCTGGAAGCGGACGATCGCCTCGGCGGAGCCGTACAGGACCTCGCGGACGAGCGGGCGCACGGCGGGAGAGCACGCCTCGGCGGCCAGTTCGACGGTCTCGGCCGACTCGGGCGGCGGCTCCTCCCCCGGCACGACGTACGCACGGTAGACCGGCATCGCGGCGAGCAGTTCCCGCACGGCGGCGGGCTCGCAGCCGGTGGCCCTGGCCAGCCGGTCCACCTCGGCGCCGAGGAACAGGTCGAGCACCTCCCGCTTGGCCTGCGCCATCACGGGCCGGTAGTCCGGCGGCTGCCCGGTCCGCTCGCTGAAGAGCCGGACGAGCGGCTCCTTGCCCGCCGGGTCGACGAACAGGCCGTTGACGCGGTTGAGCACGTCGTAGCCGGTGGTGCCGTCGCAGGCCCAGTCGTCCGGCAGCCGCTCGGGCCCGATGAGGATCTTCTCGACGACCGTCCACGCGCCGGCCGCGCGCCTGCGCAGGCGTTCGAGGTAGTCGCGCGGGTCGGCCAGCCCGTCGGGGTGATCGACCCGCAAGCCGTCCACCAGTCCCTCGTCGAGCAGCCAGAAGATCACCTCGTGCGTGGCGAAGAACACCGCCGGGTCCTCGACGCGCAGTCCGATTAATGACGAGACGTCGAAGAAGCGCCGGTAGCCGGGGCCCTCGCGCCAGCCGACCAGCCGGTAGTGGCCCGGGTGGGGATAGGCGTGCTCGTGGTAGCGCAGCACGTCGCCGTCGACGACGGGCTCGACGTCGTCTCCCAGCACCGGCAGCGCCACCGTGCCGTCGGCCCAGTCGAGGTCGAACCAGCGCGCGTACGGCGAGGCCGGCCCGTCCTTCAGCACCGACCAGAACTGCGCGTTCACCGTGTTCATGTGGTTGGGCACGATGTCCACGACCACGCCCAGGTCGTGCGCGGCCAGTTGCTGGGCCATCTCCCTGAAGCCGGTCGCCCCGCCGAACTCGTCCCTGATCCGGGAGTGGTCGGTGACGTCGTAGCCGTGGCGCGACTCCGGGGTGGACTGCAGGATCGGCGACAGGTAGACGTGGCTGACGCCGAGGTCGCGCAGGTAGCCGGCGATCTCCGCCACCTGGGCGAACCCGAAGTCGGGCGTCAGCTGCAGCCGGTAGGTCGACGTGGGTCTAGACACGGCGCAACACCCGTACGCTGCGGCCCGGCACCGCGACCGCCTCGCCGGCCCGGCACATCCGCGAGCCCACGTTGATGGGCATGGCCGTGTCGATCTCCGTGTGCCACATCTCGCCGTAGTCCTTGGGGATCGTGAACTGGATCGTGTCGTGGTGCGCGTTGAACAGCAGCAGGAACGAGTCGTCCCTGATCGGGCGGCCCCGACGGTCGGGCTCGGTGATGGCGTCGCCGTTGAGGAAGACGGCCAGCGACTTCGCGTATCCCACGTTCCAGTCGCTGTCGGTCATCTCCTCCCCCGACGGGGTGAGCCAGGCGATGTCGCTCAGGCCGCGCACCGGCTTGCCGTAGAAGAATCTTCTGCGCCGGAAGACGGGATGTCGTTTGCGCAGCTCGGCCAGGCTCTGCGTGAACTCCAGCAGCAGCCAGTTCTCCCTGATGTCCGACCAGTCGACCCAGGTCAGCGCGTTGTCCTGGCAGTAGCCGTTGTTGTTGCCCTGCTGCGTGCGGCCCAGCTCGTCGCCGTGCGAGAGCATCGGCACGCCCTGGGAGAGGAAGAGCGTGGTGAGGAAGTTGCGTTTCTGCTGCTCGCGCAGCGTCTCGACATCGTCGTCGGCCGGGCCCTCCGCGCCGCAGTTCCACGAACGGTTGTCGTCGGTGCCGTCGCGGTTGCCCTCCTTGTTGGCCTCGTTGTGCTTGCCGTTGTACGAGACGAGGTCCTGCAGGGTGAAGCCGTCGTGGCAGGTGACGAAGTTGATCGAGGCGGCGGGGCGGCGGCTGTCGTCCTGGTAGAGGTCGCTCGACCCGGTGAACCTCGACCCGAACTCCGGCAGCGTGGCCGGCTGCCCGCGCCACAGGTCGCGGATCGTGTCGCGGTAGCAGCCGTTCCACTCCGTCCACCGCGACGGGAAGTTGCCCACCTGGTAGCCGCCCGGACCCACGTCCCACGGCTCGGCGATCAGCTTGACCTGCGACAACACCGGGTCCTGCTGCACCAGGTCGAAGAACGAGCTCAGCCGGTCGACCTCGTGCAGCTCCCGCGCCAGCGTCGAGGCCAGGTCGAAGCGGAACCCGTCGACGTGCATCTCGATGACCCAGTAGCGCAGCGAGTCCATGATCATCTGCAGTACGTGCGGTGAGCGCATGAGCAGGCTGTTGCCCGTACCGGTGGTGTCGACGTAGTAGCGCTTGTCGTTCTCGACCAGCCGGTAGTAGTCGGGGTTGTCGATGCCCTTGAACCCCAGCGTCGGCCCGAGGTGGTTGCCCTCGGCGGTGTGGTTGTAGACGACGTCGAGGATGACCTCGATGCCCGCCTCGTGCAGGCCCTTCACCATCGCCTTGAACTCCAGCACCTGCTCGCCGCGCTGCCCCTGGCTGGAGTAGCGGTTGTGCGGCGCGAAGAACCCGATCGAGTTGTAGCCCCAGTAGTTGGACAGGCCGCGCTGCTCCAGGACGTGGTCGGTGACGAACTGGTGCACCGGCATCAACTCCAGCGCCGTCACGCCCAGCTTGGTCAGATGGTCGAGGATCTCGGGGTGGTGCAGCGCCGCGTACGTGCCGCGCACGTGCCTCGGGATCTTGGGGTGGCAGATCGTCAGCCCCCGCACGTGCGCCTCGTAGATCACGGTGTCGTGGTACGGCGTCGCGGGCGGCCGGTCGTGCCCCCAGCCGAAGAACGGGTTGATCACGATCGAGCGCGGCACGTACGGGGCGGAGTCGAGGTCGTTCCTGCTGTCGGGCTGGCCGAACCGGTAGCCGTACACCGCCTCGTGCCAGCGCACCCCGCCCTCGATGGCCATCGCGTACGGGTCGAGCAGCAGCTTGGCCGGGTTGCACCGCAGCCCGTTCGCCGGGTCGTACGGCCCGTGGACGCGGTAGCCGTACCGTTGTCCCGGGCCGATCCCCGGCAGGTAGCCGTGCCAGATGAACCCGTCCACCTCGGTGAGCGGCACCCTCGACTCGGTGTTGTCCTCGTTGAACAGGCACAGTTCGACCTTGTCCGCGACCTCGGTGTAGAGCGAGAAGTTGGTGCCCGCGCCGTCATAGGTCGCCCCGAGCGGATAGGGGTCTCCCGGCCAGATCTCGATCATCGAGGCTCCCTTGCGGTCTCTCCCCATGTTCCGTTCCCCCGCTCAACCGGACAAGCCCGGACCCCAGTGATGACCTTGTACCTTCCCCCCATCGGCCCTTCATTACTCCGCTGAACATTCACCCAGGTCAAAAGGGTGTACCGGGCCACGGTCGGCCGGTACGAAGGGCCCCGCGTCGCGCGTACGCGGCGGTGGTTCGACAAGATGGTCGGATGAGCGTTGAGTTGATGGTCTGGGACGAGCCGGTGCCGATCAGCAGGGACCAGGCGCGCGCCACCTACCTGGCGGTCAAGCGCGGCGAGCCCGGCGGCGAGGTGCCCGCCGTCGCCAAGGAACTGCCCGGGCGGATCACGCCCTATCCGGGGCACGTGCTGGTGGCGATGGACCTCGACACGATGGACGAGCTGTCCGGGCAGGTGTTCACGATCGCGCGGGCGCACGGGCTGGTCTGCTACGACCCGCAGCGCGACCTCGTGCACAACGTGGCGCCGCTGGGCGTCTATGAGGGCATGCAGCTGCACACGGGTGACGGCATGGTCGTGCACGACCCCGACCTGGCGCTGGTGCACGACGTGCTGGCCACGCTCTCCCCGCAGAACCCGTTCGCCGCCCTGGTCAACTTCGGCCGGCACTTCCTCCAGGTCTCACCCGGCTACGAGCTGGAGTACAAAGAGGGCACGCTCGTCAGCACGACGGTGCCCGACCTGGAGCAGGTGCGGCAGGCCTTCCACGAGTACGCCACCGGCGACCGGTCGTTCCTGACCCGCCACACATGGGCGTGAGGTGGCAGGATCGGACGGCATGAGAACTCTGTACCCGCCCCTCGAACCGTACGACTCCGGCCTGCTCGACGTGGGCGACGGCAACCAGATTCATTGGGAGGTCTGCGGCAACCCCGACGGCAAGCCCGCCGTCATGGTGCACGGCGGTCCCGGCGGCGGGTGCAGCGCCAAGCACCGGCGGCAGTGGAACCCCGAGCTCTACCGGATCGTCCTGTTCGACCAGCGCAACTGCGGCCGCAGCCGGCCGCACGCCTCCGATCCGGCCACCGACCTCGGCGTCAACACCACGTGGCACCTGGTGGCCGACATGGAGCGGCTGCGCGAGCACCTGGGCATCGACGCCTGGCAGGTTTTCGGCGGCTCGTGGGGCAGCGCGCTGGCGCTGGCGTACGCCCAGACGCACCCTGACCGGACGACCGAGCTGGTGCTGCGCGGGATCTTCACCCTGCGGCCCCAGGAGTTGCGCTGGTTCTACCAGGAGGGGGCCTGCCATCTCTTCCCCGACCTGTGGGAGCGGTACGTCGCGCCGATCCCCGTCGAGGAGCGCGGTGACCTGATCACGGCGTACCGGGTGCGGCTGGAGGGCGACGACCCCCGGGCGCGGCTGGAGGCGGCCAGGGCGTGGGCGCAGTGGGAGGGCGCCACGATCACGTTGCTGCCGGATCCCGAGCTGGTGACGGAGTTCGGCGAGGAGGAGATGGCCGTCGCCTTCGCCAGGATCGAGAACCACTACTTCCACCACGGCGGCTGGTTCGAGCCCGAGCAGCTCATCAGGGACGTCGGCAAGATCCGGCACATCCCGGCGGTGATCGTGCAGGGCCGCTACGACGCCTGCACGCCCATGACCACCGCCTGGGACCTGCACAGGGCCTGGCCCGAGGCCGAGTTCCACGTGGTGCCCGACGCCGGGCACGCCTACTCCGAGCCGGGCATCCTGGACCGGCTCATCGCGGCGACAGACGACTTCGCACGAGCTTGACGGCGGGGGTGACGGCGCCCACCGTCAGCAGGGCGAACAACGGCGCGAGCGCCAGCCCGAGCAGGAAACCCGCGGCGACGTCGTGCGGATAGTGCACGCCGACGAACACGCGCGAGAACGCCATGACGGCCGCCAGCGGGAACACCACCCAGGCCAGCGAGCGCCAGACCAGCACGAGCGTGGCCGCCGCGCCCGCCGCGATCACGGAGTGGTTGCTGGGGAACGACCAGTCGTCCAGGGGCGGGCAGGCGGCGATCGTCGCGATGCCGCCCCGGCACGGCCGGTCCTCCCTGACGACCAGCTTGAGCACTTCGCTGACGACGTACGCCAGCACCACCCCGGCCGGGCCGGCGATCACCAGCGCCAGCTCACGGGCGGGCCCTCGCCACGCGCGCCAGGCCGCCACCCCGAACAGCGCCACGAACACGAATAACCCGGCGTCCGTGCCGACCTCGGCGAAGACGTGCAGCCACGCGGGCGTGGCCAGGGCGAAGTCGACGATCTCCTCGTACACAGGTGTCCAATCGGTGAATGAGCGATGGACATGACCTTATGAACTGAGATCATCCAATGCCTCCATCATGGGGTGGAAAGTACGGGAAAGCCTCAGCCGAAAGACCGACCTCGCGGCCGGGCGGCAAGGGAGCGGGAGACCTCGCGTATCTCCTGTTCGAAGCGGGTAGGGAGGCAGTCGTGATCGGTGAGCACGTGATCGTCGGCTACACGAACGACGCGGGTGGGCGGGAGGCGCTGGCGCTCGGCGCCGCGATCACGCGCATCACCGGCGGCGAGCTCACGGTCGCCACGATCTACCCGCCGGGCAGCCCGGGGCTGGCGGTCGAGGCGCAGGCCAACCTGGCGCACGCGGCGGACGAGCTGGGGGACACGCCGGCCGAGTACATCACGTTCGAGAGCAGGGGGACGGGACGCGGGCTGTCGGTGGTGGCCGGCAGGATCAGAAGCGACCTCATCGTGGTCGGCTCGGGGGCGGGAGGCCGGCAGGGCCGCATCACGATCGGCTCGACCTCCAACCACCTGCTCCACCTGGCGCCCGAGGCGGTCATGCTCGCGCCCGCCGGTCACGTGCCCGTCGGCGAGCTCGCCCGGCTGACGCTGGCCTACGTGCACCGGCCGCAGTGCGACGAGGCAGTCGAGCGGGTGGCGCAGGCGGCGCTGCGGCTGGGGGTGCCGCTCCGGCTGATCACCCTCGACCTGCGTACGGACGACCAGGGCAAGCTCAGGGACGACCTCGCGCTGGCCGTCCGGCTGGCCTGGGAGAGCACGGGCATCGAGGCCGAGTCGGAGGTGGCCGAGGGGCACGACGTGGCCGCCGCGATGGAGGACCTCGACTGGCTGCCCGGCGAGCTGCTGGTCTGCGCGGCCGGCGAGGACGCCCAGCCGCACCGGGTGTTCCTCGGCGAGCTGGCCATGAAGGTGCTGAGGGCCGCCCCCTGCCCCGTCACCGTGCTTCCCCGCGGCTTCTCCTGAGGGTCAGCGAGCGCCCGCGACCTGCTCGTACAGCTCCAGGTAACGATCGGCCATGACGGACGGGGCGAAGCGGCGGCGGGCCTCGCGGCGGCACTCCTCCGGGTCCAGCTCGTCGACCCGCAGGATCCACTCGGCCAGCTCCTCCTCGGTGTCGGCCAGGAAACCCGTACGGCCGTGGTCGACAATCTCCGGCAGGCAGCCGCGGCGCAGGCCGACCGGCGGCACCCCGAGCGCGAGCGCCTCGACGACGGCCGTGCCGCCGGGCTCGTCCCACTGGAGGGGGAAGAGCGCGGCCCTGGCGGAGGCGTAGAGCAGGTCCCTGGCCTGGCCGCCGACCGCGCCGACCCACCGGACCAGCTCCTCGTCGAGGTAGCGGGACACCTGGTCGAGGTGGTAGCGCACGTCCGGGTGGCTGTGCAGCGGGTGGTACGGGTTCTGCGCCACCACGTCCAGCTCGGCCGCGGAGTTCCGGCCGCACACCGGGCCGGCCAGCACCAGCGGCAGCCCCAGCTTCTGGCAGATCCTGGCCGCCACGTGCTGGCCCTTGAGCCCGCAGATGCGGCCCATGACGACGAAGTGCTCGCCGCGCTCGGTCCTCAGGTCGGCGTCGGCGAGCGGGGTGGCCAGGTGGATCGCTCCGAGCGAGGCGGCGCGCAGGGCTTCGGGGGCGCGGGCGAGCTGCGACTCCGACACGCCGTTGACCGCGACCGAGCGCGGGAACGAGCCGTAGAAGGCCGGATGTTTGTGCAGGTCCCAGTGGAGGGTGTGCAGGACGGGCGGCCCGGCGAACGCGGACAACACCGCGGGCCCCACCACTTCGAGGTGGTCGTGCACGAGGTCGATGTCGTCGCGGGCGCGCAGCTCGCTCACCACCCTGGCCTGGTGCGCGTGCGCGATGCCCATGACCTGGTTGTACGGCTTCTGCAACTCGGAGAAGCGGCCCTCGTCGTAGACGCTGACCAGCTCGTCCACCTCGAGCGTGCTCGATCCGGCGGCGGCCAGCACGACGGCGACGCCGCGCCTGCGCAGCTCCGGCACGAGCGTGGCGACGACGTTCTCGATGCCGCCGTAGCCGGGAGGCGGGGTGGACAACCACGGCCCCGCGTTCATGAGGACTTTCATGCCAGATCCTCCTCCAGGACGAGGGAGGCGAGCGGAGGTCGCTCCGCCACGGCCACGTCCACCAGGTCGGCCCGCCCTTCGAGCCCGAACTGCAGCAGCGTGTGCGCCGGGGCAGCGGGCGCGAGCACCCGGCCCTGCCGTTCCAGGCGCGACCAGGCCGTCTGCATGATCTGCCCGGCCATCCGGCCGAGCGCGTCGATCGGCTGGTGGGTGTGCGTACGGTGCCCCAGGTCCACCTGGGCCATCGCGTCGAGCCCGGCAAGCTGGAGCAGGTCGACGAGGAGGCCGAACTCCACGCCGTACTCGGTGACGAAGGGCACCCGCTCCAGTGCGCGGCGCCGCGCGGCGTACTCGCCGCCGAGCGGCTGGGCGAACCCGGCGAGCTCCGGCCAGAACATGTTGAGCAGCGGCCTGGCCACGAGTTCGGTCACGCGGCCGCCGGCGCCGCGCCGTACGACGCCGTCCTCCCCCGTGTACGGCCGTTCGTAGGCCGCCTTGACGAACTGGATGCCGGGGTCCGTCAGCAGCGGCCCGAGCAGGCCGGACACGTAGTGGGCGCCGAAGCTGCGCAGGTCGGCGTCCACGAACACGACGACGTCGCCGCGGGAGGCGGCCAGCCCCTTCCACAGCGCCTCCCCCTTGCCTGCCAGGGGCGGCAGGTGGGCGAGCACCTCGTCCTGGGCCACCACCCGGGCGCCCGCCTCTCGGGCGCGCTCGGCGGTCGCGTCGGTGGATCGTGAGTCGACGACGAGCACCTCGTCGACGAGCGGCGTCCGCTCGACGAGGTCACGGCGGATCGCGGTGACGATGTCGCCCACGGTGCTCTCCTCGTTGCGAGCGGGCAGGACGACGCTCACCGTGGTGGTGCCCTTGGCACGGTTTAAGGTCTTGACCGGCCACTCGGACGCGGTGCTCGAGTGCGGGCCGTACCACTTCCGGACCTTGGCCAAAGCGCGCAGATCTGTCTCCATGCAGTCAGCCCCGATCTCATGAGGTCACGACAACTGCCCGGTACAGGCGCTTATGAACATGTTTGTTTGATGACCGTCAGATGTGGCATATGCGGGACTGTGTCCCCAATGACCCGCATTGGCATCATAGGCGCCGGAAATGTCGCCGCTCGCCATGCAGACGTCCTGTCCGAATTCGCCGACGTGACGATCGCCGGGATCGCCGACACCGATCCGCGCCGGGCCGAGGATCTGGCCGCGCGGCACGGCGCCCGCGCGTATGGCGGCCATACGGACCTGCTCAGTGCCGGCGGCCTGGACGCCGTCTACATCTGCGTGCCGCCTTTCGCGCACGGCGCTCCAGAGTTTGATGTTTTGTCATGTAATCTCCCAATTTTCGTGGAAAAACCGCTTTCCTTGGATCTCCACACCGCGGAAAACATCTCCGCGGAAATCGACAGGCGATCCTTGCCGTCCGCCGTCGGGCACCACTGGCGCTACCGCAACCTCGTCGACCAGGCCCGCGACCTGCTCGACGGCCGTCCCGTACGCCTCGCGCTCGGCCACTGGCTCGGCACGGTGCCCCCGGTCGGCTGGTGGCTGCGGTCCGCCATGTCCGGCGGCCAGATCGTCGAGCAGGCCGTACACGTGCTCGACCTGGCCCGCGTCCTGGTGGGCGAGGTGACGATGGTGCACGCCGTCCCCTCCGAGCACGCGGGACAGGACGGCGAGATCGACCGGGCCACGGCCGCGGTGATTCGGTTCGCCGGAGGCGCGGCCGGGCTGCTGGCCACCTCCTGCCTGCTCCCCCAGCAGCACCGGGTGGGGCTGGAGGTGTGCGCCGAGGGCATCGCCCTGGACGTCAGCGAGACCCGGCTGCTGATCGACGGCCGGCGCGTCATCGAGGACGACGGGCAGGCGAAGACCCGGGTCGACCGGGAGTTCGTCAACGCCGTACAGGGTCGGCAGGCGGACGTGCGGGTGCCGTACGGCGAGGCGCTGCGCACGCACCGGCTCGCCCTCGCCCTCGCCCGGTCGGCCGCCGAGCACAGGCCGGTCGACCTCGACCCCGACGCCGGCCGGCTGCCTGCCGGGGTGGGCCCATGAACACGACCACCGTCGTCAGCATCGAGGCGCCGGGCCAGGTCTGCCTGGTCGAGGAGAAGCTGCCCGGCGTGCCCGAGGGCGGGTTCATGGTGGAGACGGTCTACAGCGGCGTGTCCGCCGGCACCGAGCTGACCTTCGTCAAGGGCGGTAACCCCTACCTGCACTCCAGCTGGGACCCGGCGCTCGGGCTGTTCACGGAGGGCGTGCCGTCGGTGGCCTATCCGGTGCGCGGCATCGGCTACATGCAGGTGGGCCGCGTGGTGGAGGCGCGTACCCGGGCGGTGGCCGAGGGCACGCTGGTCGCGATGTGTTACGGGCACCGCACCGCGTACGTGGCCGACCCGATGACCGACAGGTTCGTACGGGTGCCGGACGACCTCGACCCGCTGCTCGGCGTCTACGTCGCCCACATGGGCCCGATCTGCGCCAACGGCCTGCTGCACGCCGCCCACGACCTGCACGGCCCGGCCGTCAGGGACCTCGGCGACGGCGTGCGCGGGCGGCGGGTGGCCGTGGTGGGCGCCGGCGTGGTCGGGCTGCTGACCGCGAGTTTCGCCCTCTCCGCCGGCGCGGCCGAGGTCGTGGTCGTGGACGAGACCCCTGAGCGGCTGGCGGTCGCGCAGGCGCTCGGCGCGGACGTCCTGACCGCCGGCGACGACCCGGCGGTGGCGCTGAAACGCCGCTGGCGGCACGGCCAGAACGACCGCGGCGCCGACGTGGTGCTCCAGTGCCGCGGCCAGTGCCGGGCGCTGGCCCTCGGGCTCAGGCTGCTGCGCCCGCAGGGCACGCTGGTGGATCTGGCCTTCTACACGCAGGGAGCGCAGGAGGTGCGGCTCGGCGAGGAGTTCCACCACAACGGGCTGTCGCTGCGCTGCGCCCAGATCGGCCGGGTGCCGCGCGGCCTGGCCCACGCCTGGGACAGGGAACGTCTCTCGCACGAGACGATCCTGCTGCTCAGGGAGCGCGGCAGGCTCCTACAAGACCACCTGATCACCGATGTCGCCGGCTTCTCCGACGCCCCCCGGCTGCTCATCGACCTCGCCGCCCGCCGCAGGCACACCCTCCAGGCCGTGCTCCGCCACGACGTCGAGGATGAGGGCGGCTGACCAGCTGAAGTCGTGGCACCCGTGGCCGCGCAGCGTGAAGGGGTCGAAGTACTCGCGGAACCCGGCGCCGGACACCGCACCGATCATCCCTTCGGCGAGCGGCGCGGCCAGGTCGGGGCGGCGGTCCTTGAGTCCCTGCCAGACGAGCCAGGCCAGGTTGATCCAGCTCGGGCCGCGCCAGTAGCGGGCGGTGTCGAACTCGGGCGCGGACGGCGAGTAGCTCGGCAGCACCCCGTCCTTGAGCGCGAACCGGTCGAGCGCGGTGCCGACCAGCGCGTTGACGATCTCGCGCGGCAGGCCGGGCAGCAGGAGCGGGGTCAGCCCGGCGGCGCTGCTGGAGCGGACCAGACAGCCCGTACGCACGTCGCGGGCGTGGAAGAGGCCGTCGTCGTAGAGGTGCTCGACCATGGCGGCGGTGACCGCCGCCGCCTCGCGCTCGTGCGGCGCCGGGTCGAGCCCGCACTCCGCGGCGATGCCGGCGAGGGTGGACTCGGCGACGCCGTACGCGGCGTTGAACAGGGGGTCTTCGACGTGGAACGCGCCGGGGTCGCGGTAGCCGGAGTCGCGGTAGGCGCGGGCGAGGGCGACGTACCGTTCGTAGTCGCGGTCGGTGGGCCGCTCGTCGGCGCTGACGGCGTCGAGGTCCCTGCGCACGAAACCGTCCGCGCCCGTCTCGACGGCCTGGAGCGGCAGGTCCCAGGCCGGGCTGTTGTCCATGCCCGACTCCCAGGGGTGCACGATGGAGATCAGGCCCTCGGGCGACCGCCTGGCGGCGCGCAGGAACTCCTGCTGGGCCACGAGCCGCGGGTAGATCCGGCGCAGGAACGCCACGTCGGGCTCGGCCAGGTGCGTCTTCCACGCCGCCAGCGCGTGGACCGGCGGCTGGACGAGGCCGGAGGTCGCGGAGCCCGACGGTGCTCGCGAGCGCCAGAAGGCGGGGCCGGGGAAATAGGCGCCGTCCGGCACCGCGGGGTTGAACACGATGTGCGGCACCCGGCCGTCGTGCCACTGCGCCCCGAACAACGACAGCAGTTCCGTACGCGCTCTGCGCGGGGACCAGCGGGCGTTGCCGATGGCGACGAAGGCGGAGTCCCAGCTCCACTGGTGCGGGTAGAGACGGCGGGAGGGGATCGTGTAGCCGCCGCCCCAGTTGCTCACCAGGACGCGCACGGCCGCGCGGATCACAGGTATTTCCTGACGAAGGCCGCGGTCTCGGGAAGGACGATCTCGGGCTCGCCGCGCAGCCGGCATTCGAGCGCGAGATAACCGTCGAAGCCGACGGCGTCGAGCGTGGCCAGTTGCGCGCCCCAGTCGAGGTGGCCGGTGCCCGGCTGGTTCCTGTTGGACTCGCTGATCTGCATGTGCGCGAGGTAGGGGGCGGCCTCGGCCAGCGAGCGGCAGGGGTCGTCCTCCTCGATGTTCATGTGGTAGGTGTCGCCGACGATCCTGATGGAGTCCATCGCGCAGTAGGAGACCGCCTCGGCCAGCGTGTTGACCATGTGGTTCTCGTAGCGGTTGAGCGGCTCCAGCATGATCAGCACGCCGTTGCGCTGCGCGTGCTCGCCGAGGATGCCGAGCGCCTCGGTCAGCACCTCGCGGTCCTCGGCGGCGCTGCGCGGCGGCTCGAACGGCGGCAGCCTGCGCGAGAACTGCCCCCAGGAGGCGGGGGTCATGACGCCGATGCCGCCGAGCTCGCCGATCACGCTCAGCTGGGACCTGAGCTGCTGGATGGCGTCCTTGCGCCTGGCCCGGTCGAAGTCGCCGATGAAGTGCGGCATGTCCACGCACACCGTCGGCATGACCACGCCGTCGGCCAGCGCCCGCTTGAGCTCGGTCAGACGGCCCGCGAAGTGGAAATCGCCCTTGCCGCGCAGCTCGATGGCGTCGAACCCGGCGTCGACCGCGAACGCGTACTTCTCCTGCAGCGTGCGGCCGGGAAGAAGCTGCTCCTGTACGGCGAGCTTCACTGTGACTCCTTGAAATCGAAGACGAGCTGGAGCACCTCTGACGGGTGCCGGTCGAGCAGGTCGTAGGCCTCGGCGGCCCGCTCGGCGGGGACGACGTGCGTGACCAGGTCACGTGCCTCGACCTCGCCGCGGTGCACGAGCTCCATGAACGTGCGCTGCAGGCGTTCGACGTCCCAGCGGTGCGCCAGCCACGACGCGACGCCGC
The DNA here is from genome assembly GCF_004352805.1 of Nonomuraea mesophila. Lineage (NCBI taxonomy): Bacteria > Bacillati > Actinomycetota > Actinomycetes > Streptosporangiales > Streptosporangiaceae > Nonomuraea > Nonomuraea mesophila. The sequence continues at coordinate 14,768 of NZ_SMLD01000017.1, read as the reverse complement.
CGATCTGGGAGGAGACCAGCTGCACCTGGTTGTGGTGGAACTCCTCGCCCAGGCGCAGCCCCATGCCGTCGCCCTGGTAGAAGCCGGCGGCCACGACCCGGCCGCCCTTGCGCACGGTCCTGATCGCCTCGTGCAGGCCCTGGTGGGTGCCGCTGAGCTCGATGACGGTGTCGGCGCCCTCGACGCGCTTGCGCATGAACTCGGCGACCGACCCCGAGGTGACGTCGAACGTCTCGGCGGCGCCGAAGGCCCTGGCCCGTTCGAGCCGGTCGGCGATGGCGTCGGCGGCCACCACCCTGGCGCCGCTGAGCACGGCCAGGCGGGTGGCGAGCAGCCCGATGACGCCCTGGCCGAAGATCGCGACCTGGTCGCCGAGGTGCACGTCGGCGGCGTGCACGGCGTTGAGCGCGATGGCCCCGACCCGGGCGAGGACCCCGCTCAGCGGGTCGGCCCCCTGCGGCATGACGTGGCCGGCGAGTTTGGCGGCCGGGACGACGGCCTCGGCGCGGTGGCCCCAGATGCCCCAGACGATGCTGCCGGGAGGAGGGGCGGCGACGTCGGGCGCCGCCTCCACCACCTCGCCGACCTCCTGGTAGCCCCATCCTGACAGCGGGTAGGCATGCGTCTGACCGTCGACGAAGAGCCGGCGCTCGGTGTCCCACTTGCGGCTGAGATAGGGGTTGGTGCCTCGATAGGCGGTGAGTTCGGTGCCCGCGGAAACTCCCGAGAAGATCGTGCGTACGCGCACGGAACCCGGCACGAGGTCGGCGGGCGACTCGGAGTTGACGCGGACTTGGCCTGGCTCTTCAAAGGTGATGACGCGCATTCCCCAACACTTACGCTTTTTGATCAGACAAAAGTCAAAGATTTAGTCGTTGTTTGCACACCATAGTTGCGCCTGTAACGGTCGCAAGTCTACGACTTCTGCTTGGAGCTGCTGATGAAATTGGGGTTTCTGACAACGTGTCTTCCGGAAAGCGACCTTACCGACATCGCTCGATGGGCGGCAGGACAGGGCTTCGAGGCCCTCGAAGTGGCGGGCTGGCCGTCACCGGACGACCGAAATCACATCAGAGTAGATCGTTTCGATGACGCAGAACGTGATCGGGTCGGGCGTATCTTCGCGGAGACCGGACTGACGCTTTCCTCGATCGCCTACTACGAGAACAATCTGCACCATGAGCAAGGGGCGCAGGTGAACGCCCACGTCAGGCGGTGCGTCGATGCCGCCGCCGCGCTGGGCTGCCCCACGGTCGGCACGTTCGTGGGCCGCGACCCGGGGCTGCCGGTGGCCGACAACCTCAAGCGGGCCGCCGACGTCTTCGGCCCGCTGGTGGAGTACGCCACCCGGCACGGCGTGGAGATCGTGATCGAGAACTGCGTGATGAAGAGCTGGCATCCCGATGGTTATCCCGGGAACCTGGCCTACTCCCCCGAGCTGTGGGAGTGGATGTACACCCTGGGGCTCAAGCTCAACTACGACCCCTCGCACCTGGTGGCGCTCGGCATCGACCCGGTCGCGGCGCTGCGGCCCCATCTCGCGAACATCGCGCACGTCCAGGCCAAGGACACCGAGTTCCTGCCCGGCAAGCTCGACCGCTACGGCTTCCACGGCCCGATCAGCGGCGAGAAGGGCTGGTACCGCTTCCGCGTGCCCGGTCTCGGCCGGGTCGACTGGACCCGGGTGATCGATGCCCTCTACGAGGGCGGATATGACGGGGTGGTCTCCGTGGAGCACGAGGACCCCGTCTGGAGCGGCAGCACGGCGCGGGTGCGAACCGGTCTAGGGATCGCTTACCGCACGTTGCGTCATCTCATGCCGGGGTAAATGCGGGCCTATCCCCAGCAGAGGAGCGCGCCATGCCGAAGAAGGTCACCGCCGTCCTCTCCGCCGCACTGTTGTCCGTCGCTCTGACGGCCTGCGGCGACGACGGCGGCGCATCCGGGAACGACCAGATCACGGTCTGGACGGAGGAGAACCTCCCCGACCGGATGGCCGTCCAGAACGCCGTCATCTCCGAGTTCACCCAGAAGACCGGGATCAAGGTGAAGCTGGTCGGCGTGGCCGAGGACCAGTTCAGCCAGACCCTGACGGCCGCCGCCGCGGCGGATGACCTGCCGGACGTCATCGGGGCGCTGCCGCTGGCCGCCGTACGCGAGATGGAGGCCAACGACCTGCTCGACACCGAGACGCCGGCCCAGGTCGTCGACCGGCTCGGCAGGGACACGTTCGACCCGCGCGCGCTGGAGCTCGACAGCTCCGGGGGCACGCTGCTCGCGGTGCCCAGCGACGGGTGGGCGCAGCTGGTCCTCTACCGTAAGGACCTGTTCGACCAGGCGGGGCTGCAGCCGCCGGACACGTACGAGCGGCTGGAGGCCGCGGCGGCGAAGCTCAACACGGGGCTCAACACGGGCGGGGTGGCCGGCATCACGCTGGCGATCGCGCCGAAGGATTCGTTCACCGCGCAGAGCTTCGAGCACGTGGCGCAGGCGAACGGCTGCCAGCTGGTCGACAATTCCGGAAATGTCACCCTTGACTCGCCGCAGTGCGTGCAGGCCTTCGCCTTCTACGGCAAGCTGGCGCGCGACCACTCCGTCAAGGGCAAGCAGGACGTCGACTCCACCCGCGCCAACTACTTCGCGGGCAGGGCCGCCATGACGATCTGGTCGTCGTTCATCCTCGACGAGCTGGCCGGCCTGCGGAAGGACGCGCCGCCGAACTGCCGGGAGTGCCGCTCCGACCCCCAATGGCTGGCCGCGAACACCGGGGTGGTCACGGCGCTGAAGGGTCCCCAGGGGAGCACGCCCACGCAGTACGGCGAGATCGTCTCGTGGGCGATCACCCGCGGCGCCGCCAAGGACCCGTCCGCCGCCTTCGTCTCCTACATGATGAACGAGGGGTACGAACGCTGGATCGGCATGGCGCCCGAGGGCAAGTTCCCCACCCGCGAGGGCTTCGCGGACCGGTGGAACAAGCTGCCCGCCGGGGTCGACGCCAAGAAGCCGCTGGCCGACGTCTACCCCGCCGACGTGCTCGACGCCCTGCGCGAGAGCCCCGGCACGTTCGCCCGCTGGGGCATCCCGCAGGGGCAGGGCAAGCTCGTCGGCGCCACGATGGGCGAGCTGCCCGTGCCGAAGGCGCTGAGCGCGGTCGCCGACGGCTCCCTGACCCCGCAGGCCGCCGCCGCGCAGGCGAAGAGCGAGGTGGAGTCCATCAAGCGCGGGATCCGCGAATGAGCCCGCTCATGCGGACCCGGACCCTGCGCGAGCAGGAGGGGCGGGCCGGCCTGGCGCTGCTCTCGCCCACTCTGGTGATCACGCTGGTCGTGGTGGTGCTGCCGCTGCTCTGGGCGATCATGCTGGCGTTCCAGGACGTCCGGCTGATCAACATCCGGCAAGTGGGCCTCTTCGGGCGCTACACGCTGGAGAACTTCTCGTACGTGATGTCCGAGCCGGGCTTCTGGCCGGCGCTGGTCAACACGCTCGTCTACACCGTCGCGGGCACGGCGTCGTCGATCGCGATCGGGCTGGTGGCCGCGCTGGCGCTGCGCGACAGGTTCAGGGGGCGGACCCTGGTCAGGGCCTCCGTCCTCATCCCGTACGTGGCCCCGGTCGTCGCGGTGGCGTTCCTGTGGGAGACGATGCTCAACCCGCAGTACGGCATCGTCAACACCTGGCTCAGCGAGCCGATCGCGTTCCTCACCCAGGCCAGGGGCGAGTTCCTGGGCGTCGAGGTGCCGGTGGCGCTGCTGACGGTGATCGCGTTCGAGGCGTGGCGGTATTTCCCGTTCGCGTTCCTGTTCATCCTGGCCAGGCTGCAGGCGCTGCCGGCCGAGCTGGATGAGGCCGCGGTGGTCGACGGAGCCACGCCCACCCAGCGGTTCCGTTACGTGATCATGCCGCAGCTGTGGCGGATCATCGCGCTGCTGTCGGTGCTGCGGTTCGTGTTCACCTTCACCAAGTTCGACGACGTCTACCTGCTGACCGGCGGCGGGGCCGGGACCGAGGTGGTCAGCGTGCGGGTCTACACCTTCCTGACCGCGCGCGACGACATCGGCGCCTCCGCCGCGCAGGCCATCGTGCTGGCGGTCTTCCTGGTCGTGTTCCTGGCGCTCTACCTGCGCTTCTTCGCGGGAAGCACGGGTGAGCGGCCGTGAGCAGGGACAGGTTCGAGCGGCGGTTGTTCGCGGTGCTCAGGCCACTGGTGATCGTGTTCCTCTTCCTGATCACCGCGTTCCCGTTCCTCTACATGGTGATGTTGTCCGTACGCGACATCCAGGAGCTCATCCTGGAGCCGGGCTCGCTCTGGCCGCGCGATCTCACCCTCGACACCTACGTGGACGTGCTGACCCGGCAGGGTTTCCTGACCTTCCTCGGGAACAGCACGATCGTGGCGGTGTCCTCGGTGGCGGTCACGCTGCTGGTCTCGATCCCCGGCGCGTACGCCGTCGCGCGGCTGCGCTTCTTCGGGCGGCGGCAGGTGCACTTCCTGTTCCTCGCGGTCTACCTGTTTCCCGCGATCGTGCTGGCCATCCCGCTGTTCGTGCTGCTGACGATGCTCGGCCTGCGGGGCTCGCTGGCCGGGCTGATCCTCGTCTACATCGCGCAGACCGTGCCCGTCACGGTGTACATGCTCCGCAACTACTTCGAGACCGTGCCGCAGAGCGTCGAGGAGGCGGCCGCGATCGACGGGTGCACGAGGTTGTCCACCATCTGGCGGGTGGTGTTGCCGCTGTCCAGGCCCGCGCTGATGGCCACCGGCCTCTACGCCTTCATGATCGCCTGGAACGAGTTCCTGTTCGCCCTGCTCTTCCTGGTGGAGCGGCGGGAGAGCTGGACGGTCTCCCTGGGCCTGTCGCAGCTTGCGGGCAGCATCGAGGTTCCGACGACGGTGCTGATGGCGGGATCGGTGGTGCTGACACTGCCCATCGTGATCGTGTTCTTCGCCGGGGAGCGCCTGCTGACGGCGGGGCTGACGGCCGGGGCGGAGAAGGGATGACGGCATGCTGACGGCAGGGCAGGTCCTCCAGTACATCCGCCAGGGCACCTGCCGGACACGCAAGGAGCTGATCGAGCACACCGGCCTGTCCCGCTCGACGATCACCGACCGGGTCGACCGGCTCATCGACGCCGGCTACATCCACGAGTCCGGGGTGGCCGTGTCCGGAGGCGGCCGGCCGCCCTCGGTGCTGGCCGTGGACGCCACCAGGCGGCTGATGCTGGTGGCCGATCTGGGCGCCGCCCACGCCAGGGTGGCGCTGACGGATCTGGCGGCCAGGCCGCTGGCCGAGGAGCGCGCCGACATGCGCATCGAGCTCGGGCCCGAGGCCGTGCTGTCGTGGGTGCGGCAGGCGTTCCAGCGGCTGCTGGACCGGGCCGGGCGGGCCGCGGACGAGGTGTGCGGGATCGGCATCGACGTGCCCGGCTCCGTCGACCACGCCACCGGCAGGCTGATCCGGTCGTTCCTGATGCCGGGGTGGGACGACCATCCGGTCGGCGAAGCCCTCGGCGCGGACCACGACGTGCCGATCATGGTGGAGAACGACGCGAACGCGATGGCGCTGGGCGAGTGGTGGTCGAGGTGGCGGGACACGGAGTCGCTGATCCTCATCAAGGTGTCGACCGGGATCGGAACCGGCATCGTACTCAATGGATCGATCTATCGCGGCGTTGAGGATGCCGCCGGAAATATCGGGCATGTGCGGTTGCGCGAGGCCGAAGACCGCGTCTGCACCTGCGGCTCGCGCGGCTGCGTGGCCTCGCTGGCCAGCGGCCAGGCCGTGGCCGCCGACCTCGGTCTTGGGGCCGGCCGCGACGTCGTCCGCCTCGTGCAGGCCGGCGACCCCGAGGCCATCGCGTGCACCCAGGAGGCGGGACGCACGCTGGGCGCGGTGCTGGCCACGGCGGTCAGCCTGCTCAACCCGGGCGTCCTGGTGCTGGCCGGCGACATGGCCGACACCAGGGAGCACTACCTGACGGGCATCAGGGAGATCGTCTACCGGCGCAGCCTGCCGTACACGACGGCGAACCTGGAGATCGTCACCACGTCGCTGGGCGAGCGGGCGGGGATCGTCGGGATGGCGGTCATCGTCATGCAGCACGTGCTCTCCCCCGCCGCCGTGGACGCCGCGCTCGGCGCGCACGGCCCCGCCACCCGGGGGCGTGTGCGGTGACCGGTCAGCCCAGGGCGCGGCGGAGCAGGGAGGGGGCCTCCACGAGCGAAGGGCCGTACCACGTGAGCAGGCGCCCGCTGACCAGGGCACAGGTGAGCCCGGGGAAGGCCTCGGGCCCGTCGGCTCCGGAGAACGCGTACGGCTCGTCCGGCAGCACCACCAGGTCGGGCCGGCGCTCGTTCAGCTCGGTCAGCGGGATCTTGGGGTAGCGCTCGGCGTGGCCCGCGTAGAGGTTGTCCACGCCGAGCCGCCGCAGCACGTCGCCGGTGAACGTGTCGCGGCCGACCACCATCCACGGCCGCCGCCAGATCGGCACGATCGCCGTACGCCGGGGGCCTTCCTCCGGCGTGCGCCACGCCCGCTCCGCCGCGTCGAGCCACCCGGGCCGGTCGCTGCGGCACGCGTACGCGAACATGCGGTCCAGGGAGGCGAACGCGTCGTCCAGGGTCTCGATCCTCGTCACCCAGACCGCGACGCCCGCCGCGCGCAGCGCCTCGATGTCGGGCGGGCGGTTCTCCTCGGCGTTGGCGAGGACCACGTCGGGTCTCAGCTTCCTGATCGCGTCGAGGTCGGGGTTCTTCGTGCCCCTCACCCTGGCCACGTCGAGGCCGGCCGGGTGGGTGCACCAGTCGGTCGCCCCGACCAGCGCCTCGGGCACGGTCGCCGCCACCGACTCCGTCAGCGACGGCACCAGCGACACGATCCGGCGTACGGTCTGCGGGATCTCCACCCGCGCACCGGTGTCGTCTTCCACGACACGAGCCTAAAGGCATACGGACCCGTAGAATCCACGCCATGCGCCGGAGGACGATCGAGTGATGGACGTGGGGCTGGCCGTGCCGCAGTACGGCAGGTTCGCCGCGCTGCCGAGCGTGCTGCGGGTCGCGCGGGAGGCGGAGTCGATGGGGTTCGCCGGCCTGTGGGCGGGCGACCGGCTGCTGACGCCGCTGCGGCCGAAGGACCGTTATCCGGGGGGTGACGGCCGGGTGCCGGAGGCGCACCGGGTGTTCCTCGACCCGTTCGCGGTGCTGTCGGTGGCGGCCTCGGTCACCTCCGCCGTGCGCCTGGGCACCAGCGCGCTCAACGCCTGCTGGTATCCCCCGGCGGTGCTGGCCCGCTCGCTCACCACCATCGACCACCTCAGCGGCGGCAGGCTGGACGTCGGGCTCGGGCTCGGCTGGTCGTCCGACGAGTACGCCGCCGCCGGCGTGCCCTGGCGTGACCGGGCGAGCCGTTACGACGCCACGATCGACGCCCTGGAGGCGATCTGGCGCGACGATCCCGTGTCGTTCGAGCACGAGCTGTGGACGATCGTGCCCAGCCACATCGAGCCCAAGCCGGCCCGCCGCCCGCCGCTGTATCTGGGCGGTTTCGCCGAGCCCGCGCTGCGCCGCATCGGCCGGCGGGCCGACGGCTGGCTGACGGCCTCGCTGCCGATCCCGATGCTGAGCGCGATGTGGCGCACGGTGCGCGAGACGGCGGAGCGGGCCGGGCGTGACCCCGGCGCGCTCCGCATGGTGCTGCGGACCAACCCCCAGATCACCGATCGGGGCGAACCGCCCCTGAGCGGCACGGTCACCCAGATCTGCGGCTATCTCGCCACCGCGGCGGAGGCCGGGGTCCACTCAGTGATCATCGACCTCCAGCACACCGCCACGAGCGACGAGCATCTACTGGAGCTGGCCGCGGAGTTCAGGGCTCACTTGAGCGCGGCCAGCGCGGCGTCGTAGTCGGGCTCCTGCGTGATCTCCGGCACCAGCTGGGAGTAGACCACCTTGTTGTCGCCGTCGAGCACGATGACCGCGCGCGCGGCCAGCCCCGCCAGCGGCCCCGACTCCTGCGCGACACCGTAGTCGGCCAGGAACTCACGGCCCCGCATGAGCGAGAGCGTGGTGACCTTGTCGAGCCCCTCCGAACCGCAGAACCGCTTCTGCGCGAACGGCAGGTCGGCGGAGACGCAGAGCACGGCGACGTCGGGGTGCTCGGACGCCACCTGGTTGAAGCGGCGCACCGAGGCCGCGCAGACGCCGGTGTCGAGGCTCGGGAAGATGTTGAGCACCTTGGTCTGCCCGCCGAAGTCGGCGAGCGTGCGCTCGCTCAGGTCGTCGCCGACCAGGCGGAACGCCGGCGCGCTGTCGCCCGGCTTGGGGAAGGAGCCGCCTACGGTGATGGGGTTGCCCTTGAACGTGACGTCGGACATGAGTGCCTCCTGGTAGCGATGTTCGATTCACTGGATATCAGGTCACGCCCCTGTTCCACGAACCAGGGGGTCAGGCCCAGCCGTGGCGGGCGGCGTGCCAGCCGAGTTGCACGCGCGTACGCACGCCGGCGAGGTCCATCAGCGCGCGCAGCCGCCGCTGGAGCGTGCGCAGCGACAGGTCGAGCTGACCCGCCACGGCCTCGTCGGTCAGCCCCGACAGCAGCAGGCCGAGGATCTTCCTGTCGAGTTCGGTGACCGCCGGCTCCCGCTGCTCCTCCAGCGCGCCGGAGTCGTCGAGGCGGAGCGGGTAGGCCCGCCGCCACACCGCGTCGAACAGCGCCTCCACAGCGCTCAGCAGGCCGCTGCGGTGCAGCAGCACGGCCGCGGGCTCGCCGCCCGGCTCGGTGGTCAGCGGGACGAGGGCCAGTTCCCCGTCGGCCATGATCAGTTTGATGGGCAGGTCGTCCACCACCCTGACCTGCACGCCCCTGCGTACGGAGTCGAGGGTCATCGCCGCGACGCCGGGGGTGGCCAGCACCTCGCGCTCCAGCACCACGAGATATTCCACGCCGCGGTCGACGGCCTGGTCCTCGGCGGTGTTGTCGCCGGGCGGCACCGCCACGAACGGCGCCGTGGAGAACGAGCGCACCTGCTTGCCCGCCGCCCACTGGATCTGGAGGAACCGTTGCCGTACCGCCTCCACGCCGGTCACGACCTCGATGAGATCTCCGGCGGCGCGGTCCGTGGCGGCCATCCTGTGCTGCTCGGCGAGCGCCACGATGGCCAGCTCCGCGGTACGCAGCTCCTCCCTGCGGGCGGTGAGCAGGCCGCCGAGCGCGACGGAGGGCGGCGCGGCCATGTGCCGGACGGGGGCGCCGGCGATCCGCGAGACCAGGCCGCGCCCGATCAGGGCGACGAGGTCCTCCTCGACCGAGGAGCGCGGCCGGTCGAGCGCCTCGGCGAGCTCGGTGGCGTCTCGGGGCACGCCGATGAGGAAGCGGTAGACGGCCTCCTCGCCGGCGGTGAGACCCAGCGCTTCGAGCACGGTGCCCGCCTCCCCCTTCCTGGCTGGAACGCCGACCAGTATGCGAGAGAAGACAGCATCAAAGGCGACATCAGTCCTTAATCGTGACTGCACGGTTATTCAGCCACGATCGCCCGGATGATGTCCTGGCTCACCGTGCCACCCCCGGCGTCGGCCGCGGTGGCCCTCAGCGACAACGACCCGCCCGCGCGTACGGTCGCGCTCCACCTCCCCTTGCCGCCGGGCACCAGCCGCGCGTCCTGCCAGGTCCTCCCCTCGTCGTACGAGACCGCCAACGTCGCCTTGTCCGCCTTGACCGGCGAGTCCAGCCACTCCTGCGTGGTCGCCGACACCGTGATCCTGGCCAGCGGGCCGAGCCGCTCGACGTCGTAGTCGAGCTGCAGCATCGGGATGTCCGTCTCGTACGGGCTGCCCTCGGGCGGCTTGGCCGAGAGGAAGGTCCACTCGGTGCGGGTGCGCGTCGACGTGCCCCACCGCTGGGCGTCCCGCTCGACGTCGAGCGTGACCCGGTACGGCGACGGCTCGTCCGGCAGGCCGCTGTACACCGTCAGCGACCGGCCGGGCGACTGCTTGACCAAGGTGTCGCCCTGGTAGAGCGCGATCGACATGGTGGCCCGCTCGTCGCCGCCACCGCCGGCGTGGCCGGGTGTGCCGTCGCTCAGCGGCGCGATGTTGAGCCCGCCTGCTTCCGCGGGGGCGGTCAGGGCGGTCGCCGCGAGGGCCACGGCGAGCGCGCCCGTCAGCGAGGTGAGGGGCATGGTACGGATTTCACCGCTTCCGCCCCGCCCGCGGGTAGGTCATTCCCCGGCGGGAACCCTCCCTGACGGGATCCCGCCGCCGCACGCCTCAGACGTTGCGGCGGTACTGGCCTCCCGCCTCGAACAGCGCGTCGGTGATCTGGCCGAGCGAGCAGACGCGGGCCGCGTCCATCAGCACCTCGAACGCGTTCTCCTCCGACATCGCCGCCTCGCGGAGCCGGGCCAGCCGGGCGGGCGCCTCGGAGCGGTTGCGCTCGTGGAAGGCGCGCAGCCGGTCGAGCTGCGAGCGCTTCTCCTCCTCCGTGCCCCTGGCCAGCTCCAGCTTGTGGGCGTCGGAGTCCTCGCCGTGCGCGCCGTTGCGGAAGGTGTTGACGCCGACGATGGGCAGCGAGCCGTCGTGCTTGCGCGTCTCGTACAACATCGACTCGTCCTGGATCTTGCCGCGCTGGTAGCCGGTCTCCATCGCGCCGAGCACGCCGCCCCGGTCCGACAGCCGCTCGAACTCGCCGAGCACCGCCTCCTCCACCAGGTCGGTGAGCTCCTCGATGATGAACGAGCCCTGCAGCGGGTTCTCGTTCCTCGCCAGGCCCCACTCCTTGTTGATGATGAGCTGGATCGCCATGGCCCGGCGCACCGAGTCGGCCGACGGCGTGGTCACCGCCTCGTCGAAGGCGTTGGTGTGCAGGCTGTTGCAGTTGTCGTAGATGGCGATGAGCGCCTGGAGCGTGGTGCGGATGTCGTTGAAGTTCATCTCCTGCGCGTGCAGGGACCGGCCCGAGGTCTGGATGTGGTACTTCAGCTTCTGCGAGCGCTCGCCGGCTCCGTACCTCTCCCGCATGGCCACCGCCCAGATGCGGCGGGCCACCCGCCCGAGCACGCTGTACTCCGGGTCCATGCCGTTGGAGAAGAAGAACGACAGGTTCGGGGCGAAGTCGTCGATCCTCATGCCCCTGGCGAGGTACGCCTCCACGTACGTGAAGCCGTTGGCCAGCGTGAAGGCCAGCTGGCTGATGGGGTTGGCCCCGGCCTCGGCGATGTGGTAGCCGGAGATCGAGACCGAGTAGAAGTTGCGCACGCCGTTCCTGATGAACCACTCCTGGATGTCGGCCATCATGCGCAGCGAGAACTCCGTGGAGAAGATGCAGGTGTTCTGCCCCTGGTCCTCCTTGAGGATGTCGGCCTGTACGGTGCCCCTGACCGTGGCCAGGGTGCGGGCGCGCAGGTCGGCGTCCTCCTGCTCACCGGGGTCGCGGCCGTGCTCGGCGCGGAACCGGTCGCGGGCCTGGTCGACGGCGGCGTTGAGGTAGAAGGCCAGGATCGTGGGCGCCGGCCCGTTGATCGTCATGGACACCGACGTGTTGGGCGCCGCCAGGTCGAAGCCGTCGTAGAGCACCTTCATGTCGTCGAGCGTCGCGATGGAGACGCCCGAGGTGCCGACCTTGCCGTAGATGTCGGGCCGCGGGTCGGGGTCGTGGCCGTACAACGTCACCGAGTCGAACGCGGTCGACAGCCGGGTCGCGGGCTGGCCCTCCGACAGCAGCTTGAAGCGCCGGTTGGTGCGGAACGGGTCACCCTCGCCGGCGAACATCCTCGTCGGATCCTCGTCGGCGCGCTTGAACGGGAACACCCCCGCGGTGAAGGGGAACATGCCCGGCAGGTTCTCCCCGCGCAGGAACCGCAGCAGGTCGCCGTGGTCGGTGTAGCGGGGCAGGGCGACCCTGGGGACCCGGTTGCCGGACAGCGTCTCGCGCCACAGCGGGGTGTGGATCTCGCGGTCGCGGACCTTCACCACCAGCTCGTCGGCGGTGTAGCGCTCCTTGACGGCCGGCCAGCCGTCGATCAGCGCCCTGCTCTCGTCGCTGAGCTCCCGCCCGGCCCGCTCCTCCAGCTCGGCCAGCCGCCCGTCCCCCTCCTCCAGCAGCGACCGTACGGCGGCGAGCTGCTGACGGCGGCGGGCCACCTCCGCCTGGGCGAGGGTCTCGGCGTGGTACGCGCGCACGGTCTCGGCGATCTCGGCCAGGTAGCGCGCCCTGGCGGGCGGGACGATGGCGGCCGAGGCCCTGGAGGTGCGCTCGGACACCCTGGGCAGCAGCCCCGGCCCGGCGCCCGGCATCAGGAGCGGCTTGAGGTGCTGGTAGAGGGCCGTCACGCCGCTGTCGTTGTAGCGGGCGGCGATGGTGCCGAAGACCGGCATCTCGTCCGGGGAGACGCCGAACGCCTCGCGGTTGCGTACGAGCTGGCGGCGCACGTCGCGCAGGGCGTCCTCCGCGCCGCGCCGCTCGTACTTGTTGATCACCACGGCCTCGGCGAAGTCGAGCATGTCGATCTTCTCCAGCTGGGAGGCCGCCCCGAACTCCGGCGTCATCACGTAGATGGGCACGTCGACGTGCGGGACGATCCCGGCGTCGCCCTGGCCGATGCCGGGCGTCTCCACGATCACCAGGTCGTGGCCCGCCGCCCGGCAGACGGTGATCACGTCGTCGAGGCAGGCGGGCACCTCGTTCGCGGCGCCGCGGGTGGCCAGCGAGCGGAAGTACGTCTGGGGCCCGAGGCTGTTCATCCTGATGCGGTCGCCGAGCAGCGCGCCGCCGCCGCGCCGGCGGGTGGGGTCGATGGCGATGATCGCGATGCGCAGCTTGTCGTCGTTGTCGACGCGGAACCTGCGCACGATCTCGTCGGTCAGCGACGACTTGCCCGAGCCGCCCGTACCCGTGATGCCGAGCACCGGCGCGCTCGCGTCACCCTCCTTCGCGCCCGCCGCCCGCAGGCCCTCCAGCAGCGCGGCGGGGGCGCGCCCGGACTCCACGAGCGTGATCGCGCGGGCCAGCGCCGCCTGGTCCCCTGAGACCACGGCCTCCACCGAGGGCGGATCGTCCAGCTCGACGTCGCACTCCTCGATCAGCTTGTTGATCATCCCGGGCAGTCCGTAACGCTGGCCGTCCTCGGGCGAGAAGATGCGGGCCACGCCGCGCGAGTGCAGCAGGTCGATCTCCTCGGGGACGATCACTCCCCCGCCGCCGCCGTACACCCTGACATGGCCCGCGCCGCGCTCGCGCAGCAGTTCCACCAGGTAGGAGAAGAACTCCACGTGCCCGCCCTGGTACGAGCTGATCGCTACCCCCTGGGCGTCCTCCTGGATGGCCGCCGTGACGATCTCGTCGACCGAACGGTTGTGCCCGAGATGGATGACCTCGGCCCCCTGTGACTGGAGGATGCGTCGCATGATGTTGATCGCCGCGTCATGGCCGTCGAACAAGGCCGCGGCGGTCACGAAACGGACTGGGTGTACCGGGACGTGCACGCCTGTTCACTCCTTCGTGAGGGTGTCATCTCCGAAGATACTAGGACGTCCTACTATTTCCCAAGCCTGTCCGGGGTAGGGTCCCGCTTGAGGGGGTGAGCGTGATGCGTGCACTGACGTTCGCACCGGGCAAGGCGGGGACGCTCGGCATCGAGGAGCTGCCCGAACCCGAACCCGGCCAGGGCGAGCTGCTCGTCCAAGGACTGGCCCTGGGCATCTGCGGCACGGACCGCGAACTGGCCGCCGCCGAGTACGGCTGGCCGCCGCCGGGCCGGGAACGCATGGTCATCGGACACGAGTCGCTCGGCCGGGTGCTCGAAGCGCCCGAAGGGTCCGCCTTCTCGCCCGGGGACCTCGTGGTGGGCGTGGTACGCCGGCCCGACCCCGAACCCTGCGGTGCCTGCGCGCGGGGCGAGTTCGACATGTGCCGCAACGGCCGCTACACCGAACGGGGCATCAAGGACCTCGACGGGTACGCCAGCGAACGCTGGGTCATCGAATCCGGCTACGCCGTGCGCCTCGACCCGTCGCTGGAGAGCGTCGGCATGCTGGTCGAGCCCACGTCCGTGGTCGCCAAGGCGTGGGAGCAGATCGAGCGGATCGGGTCGCGGGCCTGGTTCGAGCCGCACACGCTGCTCGTCACCGGCGCGGGGCCCATCGGGCTGCTCGCCGCACTCCTCGGCAAACAGCGGGGGCTAGAGGTGCACGTGCTCGACCGCGCCCCCGAAGGGCTCAAGTCCAGCCTCGTGGAGGAACTCGGCGGGACCTACCACTCGGGCACCTCTCTGGAGCCGTTCGCCGCCGCCAAGCCGGACATCATCATCGAGTGCACGGGCGTGGGGACGCTCGTCATCGACGCCATGCGCACCACCGCCGCCGCCGGCATCGTCTGCCTGTGCGGCCTGGCCCCCGGAGGGCGTTCGCACCGGGTGGACGCCGGGGTGATCAACCGGGACATCGTGCTGGAGAACGACGTGGTCTTCGGCACGGTCAACGGCAACCTGCGCCACTTCAGGGACGCGGCGGCGGCCCTCGCCAAGGCCGACATCCGGTGGCTGGAACGGCTGATCACCCGCCGGCTGCCGCTCGAACGCGCCCTGGAGGCCTTCGAACCGGACCACGACGTCAAGGTCGTCATCGACCTCCCGTCCTGACCCGGCCGGGGCGTTCGAGCCGGGCCCTGGCGCGTCAGCGGTCCGGCGAGCGTTCGGGTTGAGCGGGTTCGACCGTCCTGGCGCTGACCGGGCGGGATCAGCGGGTTTCGTACGGGCGGCGCCGGGTGGGGGTGGCC
>NZ_SMLD01000179.1:0-18928 GCF_004352805.1 Nonomuraea mesophila | reverse complement strand
GGGACGGCCGCCCGAGGCGTCGCGGTCCGGGCCGGGCACGTCCGCGGAACAGCCCCCGAGGCGGGGCTGGCCGAGGGCCGCCGTCGCGGTCTGCGCGGCGCTCACGGTGAGCGCCGCCGTGCTGCTGACCGTGCTCATCCCTCCGGCGTTCGACCAGCAGCGGGGTGCGCAGGCCGGGCCGCGGCTCCCCGGCACGCAGCCGCCGGTGCTCACCCAGTCGCCGATCGGCGAGTCCACCCCGATCAGGACCAGGTCGTCCCAGGAGCAGAGTGCGCCCCCCTCGACGCCTGTCTCGGTGCCTGTCTCGAAGCCGCCCCCGGTGACCCGCCCGGCCACCGTGCCGGTGCCCTCGCTGGTCGGCATGAGCAAGGGCGCGGCGACCAAGGCGCTCAAGAAGGCCGGCCTGGCTCTGGGCGCGGTCACCGAGACCGACTCGCCGGAGAAGATCGGCCGGGTGCTCGGCAGCGAGCCCGCCTCCGGAGCGGAGGCGGCCAAGGGCAGCAAGGTCGCGCTCGAGGTGTCGAAGGGGCTGGCGGTGCCCGCGGTCATCGGCAAGCGGCGCGAGGCCGCCGAGACCGCCCTGACCGACGCGGGCCTCGCGGTCGGGACGATCGGCCACACCTGCTCCCGGCAGCCCGGCGGGCAGGTGGTCGGCAGCGATCCGGAAGCGGGCAGCCGCGTCGCCGGCGGCACCCCGGTCGACCTCACGCTGTCCCGCCGAGGTACGGCCGTGCCGTCCGTCGTCGGCCGGGCCAAGGCGGACGGGCGGGCGGCGCTGCGGGACGCCGGCCTGCGGGTGCGGGAGCGCGGGCAGATGGTGAAGGACGAGGCGCGCGTCGGCACGATCCTGCGCCAGAGCGTGAAGGCGGGCAGTTGCGCCAGGCCGGGAACCGCGGTGCTGATCGTCGTCGGCGTGGCCGGTCAGACGGGCCCGCCGGACCCCGGTGAGGAGCCTTCACCGACCCCGAGCGGCCAGGTCACCGGCGAGTGACGCGGTTCGGCCCGGGCCGGGGGCGTGCGCCGTCCGTACCCGGGCAGTTGAGGTCTCATGACGAAGCTCTTCAAGCTCATGGCAGCGCGCTGGCTGGCCCGGACCCCCTGGGGCCTGGCCCTCCTCGGAGCCGGATGGTTCCTGAACCGGCGGCGCAGGCGGCAACGCGAGGAGGATGAGACGCGGCGTTCGCAGCGGCAGGTGACCACCCACCGGTGACCCCGCGCGGTCACTTCAGCGCACCCGCCGTCAGACCCTCGACGATGCGGCGCTGGAAGAACAGCACCAGCAGCACCAGCGGGATCGTCACCAGCACGCCCGCCGCCATCTGCGTGCCGAACGGGGTGTCGAACTTGGCCGCCCCGGTGAACTGGGCGATCCGCACCGTGGCCGTCTGACGGGACTGGTCGTTGACCATGGTCACGGCGATGATGAACTCGTTCCAGGTCGCGATGAAGGCCAGGATCGCCGTGGTGAAGACGCCCGGCGCCGCCAGGGGCAGCATGACGCGGCGGAAGGCGGCGAAGGCGGTGCAGCCGTCGATCATGGCGGCCTGCTCCAGCTCGTACGGCAACTGCCGGAAGAACGTCGTCAGGTTCCAGATGGTCAGCGGCAGGGCGAAGGACATCGACGGGACGATCATCGCCTGGTACGTGTTGATCCAGCCGATCGTCGTGAACAACTTGAGCAGCGGCACGATGAGCAGCGCCCCGGGGAACATGGACACGGCGATCACCAGGGCGAGGATGGCGTTCTTGCCCCGGAAGACCAGCCGGGCCAGCGCGTACGCCGCCATGGTGCCGATCAGGAGGGTGACCGCCGTGGTGGTGCCCGCGACGACGAGGCTGTTGACGAGCGAGCGGCCGAAGCCCATGCCCTCGGCGAAGACCGCCTCGTAGCTCTCCAGCGACCACGGCGCGGGCAGCGGCGACTTGTCGTGGATGTCGGCGGTGCGGCGGAAGCTCGACACCACCATCCAGTAGAACGGCACCAGGCAGTACAGCGCGATGCCGATCATCCCGGCCCTACGCCACATCGCGGGCCTCCTTCCCGCGCGAGCGCACGTCGCTCAGCAGGTCGGCCCCGAGCAGCTTGACGAACACGAACGCGATCACCGCGATGTAGCAGAACAGCGCCGTCCCGTACGCGGAGGCGGGCCCGTAGTGCACCCGGGTCGCCTCGTCCCAGATGAGCCCCGAGAGCGTCTCCACGGACTGCTTGCGCGGCCCGACCAGCACGTACGGCAGGTCGAAGATGCGCAGCGCGTCCATCAGCCGGAACAGCACCGCCACCAGGAGGGCGGGCTTGACCAGGGGCAGCGTGATGCGCCAGAACGTCTGCCACGAGGTCGAGCCGTCGACCCTGGCGGCCTCGTACACACTGGACGGGATGATCTGCAGCCCGGCCAGCACGAGCAGGCCGACGAAGGGGGCGGTCTTCCACGTGTCGGCGATGATCACGGCGAGCTTGGCCCAGGGGCCGTCGGCGGTCCAGAGGATGTCGGTGCCGAGCAGGGTGTTGGCCACCCCGTCCGCCTGGAAGATCCACTTCCACATCAGGCCCGCGACCGCGGTCGGGACCGCCCACGGGATGAGGATGCCGGCCCGCAGGAACGCCCGCCCCCTGAAGGCCCGCCGCATGAGCAGCGCCATGGCCATCCCGAGCACGACCTCCAGCGCCACGGTCACCACGGTGAACAGGGTGGTGTTGAACGCGGCGTTCACGAAGCGCTGCTCCACCACGCCCGCGTAGTTGGCGAGCCCGGCGAACCATTCGCCCTCCACCACGAACCCGTCCGCGTCGAGGCGCTGGCCGCTCTCGTAGAACGACTCGCGCATGGCCGCGACCAGCGGGTAGAAGACCACGAGCGCCAGCACGACCATGGTGGGCGACAACATGGCGGCGGCCGTCCACGACTGACCGCGCGGCGCCGGGCGCGCTCTCACGTCAGCAGCGGGCCGAGGGCCGACTGCAGCTCGGTCAGCGCCTGGTCGACGGGCTTGTCGCCGGTGACGATGGCGTACGCGGACTCCTGGATGGCGGCGGTCACGTCGCCGTAC
Source organism: Nonomuraea mesophila (assembly GCF_004352805.1). Classification (NCBI taxonomy): domain Bacteria; kingdom Bacillati; phylum Actinomycetota; class Actinomycetes; order Streptosporangiales; family Streptosporangiaceae; genus Nonomuraea; species Nonomuraea mesophila. The sequence continues at coordinate 15,877 of NZ_SMLD01000179.1, read as the reverse complement.
CTGACGGCGGCGGGGCGCGGCACGGCGGCGAGGATGCCCTCCTTGAGCGCCGGCAGGTACGGGTACTTCTTGACCAGCTCGGGGTCCTCGTAGATCGCGGTGCGCGCCACCGGCATCGAGCTGGTCTGGGCGAACGCCTTGACCTGGGCGGCGCTGGTCATGAACGCGACGAAGTCCCTGGCGCTCTGCTTGTGCTTGGAGAAGGCGGAGACGGCCAGGTTGTTGCCGCCCAGCGTGCCCGCGCCGGGGCCGTCCAGCCCGGGGATGGGCGCCACGTCGAACTTGCCGGCGACCTCGCTGGAGCCGTCGGTCTTCTGCGCGGCCTCGTAGCCGTAGGCCCAGTTGCGGTAGAAGAGCAGCTTGCCCTCCTGGAAGGCGACCCGTCCCTCTTCCTCCTTGTACGTGATCGCCTCCTTCGGAATCATGCCGCTCGTGAACCCGTCGGCGAGGAACTGCGCCGCCTGCTTGGCCGCTTCGCTGGTGACCTGGGGTTTGCCGGAGTCGTCGAGCAGCCGGCCGCCGGCCGAGGAGACGGCCTCGGCGAAGTTCACGGTGAGGCCCTCGTACTTGTCGAACTGGCCGGCGTAGCAGCTCATGCCCTTCTGCTCGGGCAGGACGTCCGCGCAGATCCGCTTCATCTCGTCCCAGGTCTTGGGCGGCTCCTTGACCAGGTCGGTGCGGTAGTAGAGCAGGCCGGTGCCGGTGAACAGCGGCATCGCATAGAGCTTGTCGCGATATTTCGCTGTTTCGATGGTGGTGGGGAGGAAGCCGGTCGTGTCCAGCTTCAGCTCGTCCACCCACCGGTTGGCGGCGAACTCGCTGGTCCACACGGCGTCGATGAGGACGACGTCGCCGGTGTCCGACTTGGTCTGCGCGCTCTGGATGAGCTTGCGGCGCTGCTCGTCGGCGCTCTCCGGCAGCAGCACGACCGTCGCCTGCTCGTCCGGGTGCGCGGCGTTCCAGGCGTCGACGATCTTCTGTACGGACTCGGCCTCGAACTTGCCGCCGAGGAACGTGATCGGGCCGCGCCCGCCGCCTTCCTGCTCGGCCGGAGCACTCGCGGGAGTCGTCGAGCCGCAGCCGGCCAGTCCCGCGCCGAGCACCAGCGCGGCGGCGATGTGGGTTGCCTTCAACGGGGGGTTCCTTCCAGGGATACGGTCTCGCCGCGCAGCCGCGACCGCTCGGCCGCCCAGGCGATGAGGTGGCTGTGCAGGCTTTCGCCGGGCGAGGAGAGGATCGGCGCACGCTCTCGCGTGGCCACCGCGGTCAGGAACGCCTCGACCATCGCCCGGTCGCCGCCGCCGTGCCCGCCCCTCGCCGTCGCGTCGCCGGTGGGCCGGGTGTCGATGGTCTCCGAGCGCCCGGTGACGAAGTCGGTCACGGTCAGGCGGTCGCCGTCGCCGTCGATGGAGCCGCGGGTGCCGAAGACGCGGGTCTGCCGGTGCAGTGCCGGGGTGAAGGCCGTCATCGTGAACGACGCCGTCGCGCCGCCCTCGAACTCCATGTTCACGACCTGGTGGTCGACCACGTCGTTGTCGCAGGCGTAGACGCACCTGCCGTACGGGCCGGTCCTGAGCGCCTCCAGCACCCCCTGCTCGGAGACGTCGTCGGTGATCACGGACAGCGGCCACTCGTCCGTGCCCGCGAGCGGCAGGTAGATGCGCCCGGCCGAGTAGGGGCAGTCCGGCTCGGCCGGGCAGTCGAGGCAGCGGCCGGCGGCGTTCTCCGGGCGGTTCTCGGGGCGGAAGTGCTTGAGCCCGCCGAACGAGGAGACGCGGGTGACCTGCCGGCCCGTCAGGTACACCAGCCAGTCGAGATCGTGGCAGGACTTGGCCAGCAGCATGAACGTCGACTCGTCGGCCCGCCGCCAGTTGCCCCGCACGTACGAGTGCGCCTGGTGCCACCAGCCGACCGGCTCCAGGTGCTGGATGTTGACGATCTCGCCGACCCGTCCCGCGTCGAGCAGCTCCTTGAGCGCCCTGGTGTACGGCGTGTAGCGCAGCACGTGGCAGACGGCGAACACCGCGCCGGAACGTTCGGCGGCTCGGACGATCGCGTGGCAGTCGTCCTCCGAGACCGCCATCGGCTTCTCCAGCAGGATGTCGTAGCCCAGCTCGGCGAAGCGCACGGCCGGCTCGACGTGCTCGCGGTCCTGAGTGGCGATGACGACCGCGTCCGCCTGGCGGGGCAGCGCGGCCAGCTCGCGCCAGTCGGCGTACGGGGTCGCTCCGGGGAATTCGGCGCGGCGGCGGGCGAGCGGGTCGGCCACCGCCACCACGCGCGCCCGGCCGGTCTCGACGGCGTGGCCGGCGTAGGAGGCCCCCCGCGAGCCCGCGCCGACGATGGCGAGCGTGACCATCCAGCTCCCTCACTTATGTAACCAATTCACGTATGTCGGCTGATGCTAAGATCCGGGCTGGTAGTCGTCAATAGGGAAGTTATGGGGAAGGGTCTCATAAGTGACCGAGCTCCGGCCGGGTGACGCGTCGCTGCTGCGCAAGGTGAACACCCGGGCCACGCTCAGTGCCCTGCGCCGCGAAGGTGTGGCCACGCTGACGCAGCTCGGCCGCATCACCGGCCTGTCCAGGCAGACGGTCGAGGCGGTCCTCGACGAACTGGGCGAACGCGGCTACGTCAAGGAGGTGCCGCCCGACGAGGGCGCGATGGGGCGGCCCGCGCGGCGCTTCGGGTTCCGCGCCGACGCCGGCCACGTGGTGGGCGTGGAGGTCGGCGGCGACACCATCGTGGCCGCGCTGGCCGACCTGGGCGGCGAGGTGATCGCCTGGGAGCGGGCCGAGGTCGACGCCGACGCCGCCGCCCACGAACGCCTGGACGCCGCCCGCCGTGCCTGCCTGGCCTGCGTGGACGGCGCCGGCGTCGCGCGCACCCGCGTGTGGGCCGTGGCGGCGGGCACCTCCGGCATCGTCGACCGCACCGGGCGCGTGTCGCTGTCGATCACGTTGCCCGGCTGGACGGGTGTCGACCTGGCGGGCCTGGCCGGGCGCTGGTTCGGCTGTACGGCGCTGGCGGCCAACGACGCGAACCTCGCCGCGCTCGCCGAACACTGGCGCGGCAGCGCCCAGCACGCCTCCGACGTCGTGTACGTCATGATGGGCCGCCGGGTGGGCGCCGGCATCCTGATCGGCGGCCGGCTGCACCCGGGCCGCGCCGGGGCGGCGGGCGAGATCGGCACGCTGCGCCAGGTCGGCTGGGAGGACGCCGCCCGCGAACTCGTCAAGGGCGCCTCAGCGGCCGAGGTGTTCGAGGCGGCGCTGCGCGGCGACCGCGACGCCCGCCGCCGGGTCGACCGCTACGCCGAGACCCTCGCCATCGGCGCCTCGGCGCTCGCCCTCGCCGTCGACCCCGATCTGCTGGTCCTGGGCGGCGGCCACGCGCGGGTGGGCGACGTGCTGCTCGACCCGGTCCGGCGGCACCTGGCCGAGCTGTGCGTGAGCGTGCCGGAGGTGGTGGCGTCCACGTTCGGGGACGAGGGGGTGGCGCTGGGGGCGGTACGTCTCGCGCTCTCCCACGTGGAGCACGAGATCCTCGGTCTCTAGCCGCCCGGCGCGGAGGGTGGTGAATCCTGCCAGATCGCCTGGCACGACTCCAACATGGCCGCCCTGACCTGCTCCTCCGGCAGATCCATGGTCTTGACCGTGCCCCACTGCAGTGCGCCCAGCAGGGCCCAGCCCTTGAGCCTGGTCTCGGGGCCGGGGTCGTCGCCCACGAGCTTGGCGAAGATCTCGTCCCTGAACGTCCTGATCACCGCGCGCTCCGAGCCGGGCGAGACGGGGGAGACGGAGTCGTCGCCCGCCAGGTCCTCCATGAACAGGCGGATCACCGAGCGGTAGCGCACCGCGAACCCGACCAGGGCCTCGACGAAGTCGTCCCGGCTCTCGTGGCCGGTGCCGAGCAGCGCCAGCATGTCGTCGGCCGCCGGCGAGAGCAGTTCGGCCGCCAGGCGGTCCTTGGGGTGGAAGTGGTAGGCGACGGCGGTCTTGGTCAGGCCGACGGCGGCGGCGATGTCGGCCAGCGACGTGGCCGCGTAGCCGCGCTCGGCGAACAGCTCGCGGGCGGCGGCCAGGATCCGGGTGCGGGTGTCGTCGGCTGTGGTCATCGTCTCATTTCCCTATGGGAGACAGCCTTCCCAATATTTCCCGCTTTATCGTATGTGCTGTACGACCGTACTGGACGGCCGTCGAGTGGGGGCTGAGCGATGACGCGGTTGCTGGGACGGCTGGGCGGCTGGTGCGCGGGCCACGGGCGGGTGGTGCTCGCCCTCTGGGTGGTCCTGGCGGCCGCGCTGATGGGCGGCAGCCTCGTGTTCGCCGCTCCCACCAGCAACGACGCCAGCATCCCCGGCACCGACGCGCAGCGCGCGCACGACCTGATGAAGACCGGCTTCGGGCCCGGCTACGCCGCCGGCGGCACGGTGCAGCTCGTCCTCTACACCGGCGACGGCCGCCTCACCGACGCCGCGCGCAAACGTGCCGTCGAGCGGGCCGTCGTCCGGGTGCGGGACATGCCGCACGTCGTCCAGGTGGACTCGCCGTACCGTGTCGGCGGCATCGCCTCCAACCTGCAGATCGGGCTCATCGGCATCCGCATGGAGGGGCACGACAGCGACAAGATAGCCGAACTCACGCAGAACATGTCGAAGGCCGCGGACCCGGTGCGGGCCGCCGGGATCGAGGTGGTGCCCGCGGACAGCTCCACCCCCGCCGACAAGGAGATCGAGACCGGCCCCAGCGAGGTCATCGGCGTGCTGTGCGCGCTGCTCGTGCTGGTGTTCGCGTTCGGGACGCTGGTGGCCGCGCTCATCCCGATCTTCACCGCGCTGGTCAGCGTCGCCTCGGGGCTCGGCCTCATCGGGCTGCTCGGGTGGGTGGTCGACATGCCCAAGCAGGCCGGCATCATGGCCACGATGATCGGGCTCGGCGTGGGCATCGACTACGCGCTGTTCCTGCTGTCCCGCCACCGGCGGCTGCTCGCCGATGGAGTGCCGGTCGTGGAGTCCGTACGCCGTACCGTGTCCAGTTCCGGCGGGGCCGTCGTGTTCGCCGGCGGGACCGTGATCATCGCCCTGAGCGCGCTGATGCTGGCCGGTTTCCCCCTGCTGGCCACGCTCGGCTGGGTCACCGGCATCTCCGTCGTCGCCGCCGTACTGACCTCCATCACGCTCGTCCCCGCCCTGCTCGGGCTGCTCGGCCACCGCGTCAACGCGCTGAAGGTGCCGTTCCTGCGCGGCGCCGACGGCTCCGGCGCCGGCTGGGCCGGACTCGGGCACTGGGTCGCGCGCCGGCCGTGGCGGGTGTTGTTCGCCAGTGTGCTCGTCCTGGGAGCGCTGGCCGCGCCCGCGCTGGCACTGAAGCTCGGTCCCCTCGACGAGGGGTACGGCACCCAGGGCTCGGAGTCGCGGCGGGCGTACGAGCTGATGGCCGCCGGATTCGGGCCCGGCGCGAACGGACCGCTGCTCGTGGTCGCCGAGCTGCCCTCCAAGGTCGCCGAATCCGGCGACCCCATCGTCGGCCAGGTCACCCGAGCCGTGGACGACGTCGAGGGCACCGCCCACGTCGGCGAGGCCAAGGTGAACGCCTCCGGCCGGTCCGTCCTGCTCCAGGTCGTCACCGACTACGCCCCGAGCGACCCCCGCGCCGCCGGCGTGGTCAGGGACATCAGGGACATCGTGCTGCCCGGCGTGGACCTGCACGTCGGAGGTGAGGTCGCCGGGCTCACCGACGCGGGAGACCGCATGGCCGAACGCACCCCGCTGGTCATCGGCGTGGTCGTGCTGCTGAGCGCGCTGCTCCTGCTGCTCGCCTTCCGCGCGCCCGTCGTCGCGGTCAAGGCGGCGGTGATGAACCTCGTCTCGCTCGGGGCCGCGTTCGGCGCGCTGGCGATGGTGTTCTCCATCGGGCTGGGCAGCGGGCTCGTGGGCATGGACCCGCCGGCCGGCTCGTCGTACCTGCAGACCATCTTCTTCTCGGTGCCGATCGAGAGCTACGTGCCGCTGATGTTGTTCGCGGTGCTGTTCGGGCTGTCGATGGACTACGAGGTGTTCCTGCTGACGGCGGTGCGGCAGGCGTACCAGCGGCACGGCGACAACGCGCGGTCGGTGGCGGAGGGGCTCGGGTCGACGGGCCGCGTCATCACGTCCGCCGCCCTCATCATGGTGGCGGTGTTCGTGGCGTTCGTCGCGTACCCGGACCCGCTGGTCAAGACGTTCGGAGTCGGGCTGGCCGTGGCCATCGCGGTGGACGCCACCCTCATCAGGGGCTTCCTCGTGCCGGCCACCATGGTGCTGCTCGGGCGGCTCAACTGGTGGTGCCCGCGCCGGCTCGACCGCGTCCTGCCGAACCTGTCGGTGGAGGGCCATGAGGAGGACGAGGCCCCGGCCCCGCCGCGCCGCGAGCCCGCCGGGGCGGGGGTCTGAAGCCGGCCCCGTCAGTCGGAGTCGGTCAGGTTGCAGGCAGGGACCCACCCCACGACGCCGGTCGCCACGTTACGGCCGTGATACCACAGGGTGCTCTGGAAAAAGTCGCAGCGGTAGAGGCCGTGCTCCTGCGACCGGTCCGACTCGAACCCCTGGCCCGCGTAGCCGATGCCGGCGCGGCCCGAACCGGCCCTGGGCTCCGTCCAGATGACCACGCCCCGGGCGCCGAAGTCGTGGACGTCTCCGGCAACGGCGGACTGGGTCTGCATCCCCGTCATGACCAGCCCTGTGAGCGCCCCGGCCATGGTGACGTTCCTGATGTGCACCGGCTCTCCTCTCCGTGGTGTAGGTAACACACGGTAAGAGATCCGTCACGTATCGTTCCAGCGGCTTTGCCTGACCTCGACCGGGGAGCGTCGACGTCACACCATGTACTGGTCGTGGCGCAGGTAGAGCTCCGTCCACTCCTCCGGGCTCAGCTGCCGGCCGGTGGTGGCGATCTCGGCGAGCTCCTCGAAGTACGACTCCCGCGGGGCGCCCGGCGTGAACAGGATCAGCATCGTGGCCGGCTCACCCGACTCGTTCTTGAAGGCGTGCACGCCGCCCTCGGGCAGGAACAGGAAGTCGCCCGGCCTGCCGTCGGCCCACTTGTCGCCGTTGTAGAGGCGGATCGTGCCCGACAGCACGTAGAACGACTCGGTCATGGTGCGGTGGAAGTGCGGATCGGGGCCGCCGGGGCGCGGGCCCATCTCGTACCGGTAGAGGCCGTACGCGCCGTCCGTGGAGCCGCCCGTGGCGAGGTAGTGCACCTGCGTGCCTCCCACCCCCATGGACAGGTCAGGCTCGCGGCCGGAGAGCGCGAAGGTGCCGCTGTGCTCGCCGGTCTCGCCGAAGTAGCGGGGCTCGGGATAGGACATACCGCCTCCTCTGATCTTTTGGAGGAAGTCTAGGAACCCGCCGCCCCGGGCGGCCACTGCGGGGAGGCGGTCACGCGTGCAGGGTGGGCCGGTAGATGAGCTCCTGGATGCTGCCGTCGAGCGTCCGCGTCTCGATCAGTTCGAGGTCGAAGTCGGCCGCGTTCTCGAAGATCGGGGAGAGTCCGGTCCGGCCGGTGATCACCGGGAACAGCGTCACGTGGACGCGGTCGACCAGACCGGCGGCCATCAGCGCCCGGTTCATCGACAGGCTGCCGTGCGAGCGCAACGGCACCTCGGACTCCTCCTTCAGCCGCGCGACGACGTGGACGGCGTCACCGCTCACGACGGTCGCGTCCGGCCAGTCGAGGGATCCCTCCAGCGTGGTCGACACCACCGTCGCCGGCAGGTTCCTCATGCGCGTGACCCACGGGTCGCGCACCTCGGACTCCTCGGTGCTGGAGGCCAGCATGCGTGCGAACGCCCGGTAGGTGTTGGCCCCGAAAACCATCCGCTGGTCCTCGTTGTACAGGGCGAGGCGGTGGTTCAGGAGCTCCGGGCCCTGCTTGCCCCAGTAGCCGGTCCAGTCGCCGCCGGCGCCGCCGAAGCCGTCGAGGCTGGAGAAGACGTCGAAGGTGTAGGTCACGGTCATGCTGCTCTCCCAGGAACGTTCGATCGTGTCGGGATATGGACCGGCGGCCACGGCGAAACTCATCGCTCCATCCGCGGTTCGCGTCGTGAGCTCCGGTCTCCTGCCGAGAACTGGTCGGGAAATACGCGAAAGGCCGAGTTCGGGCTGGCGGCCCGGGCCGCCCAGCATGTGATCAAGAAGGTGTGCGGCGCCTGTCGCACGCTGCACGCCAACCTGGCCGCCGGGAATCTGGGCAAGCCCGGATCGCCGCGCCGTCTCAAGGCCGAAGCCCGGCCGATCTGTTTCCGGTCGCTGGCGGCCCAGCCGTATGACGACCGGTGCCTGTCCTGGCAGCACGAGGCTGCAAGCTCGGTCGTTCACGGCCGAGAAGCTGACAAGGTGATGACCGTGCGGGCGACGGTGCCCTGGCGGACGTGGTCGACGGCCTCGTTGATCTGGTCGAGGGGCAGGCGTTCCGTGATGAGGCCGTCGAGGTCGAGGCGGCCGCGGAGATACTGCGCCGCGAGCATGGGCAGGTCGCGGTGGGGCGCGGCGTCGCCGCCCTGGGTGCCCATGAGGCGGCGGGAGGCGAACAGCAGGCCGGTGTCGATCTGCGCGGGGTGGCCCTGCGGTGGGCTGCCGACCATGACCGCCGTCCCCCCGGGCCGGGTGGCGGCGAACGTCTGTGACAGTACGCCGGGGGCGCCGGTCGCGTCGAAGGCGTAGTCGACACCGCCTTTCACGAGTTTCCCCACCTGCCCGGGCAGGTCCGTGGCCAGGAGGGTGTGGGTGGCGCCGAAGCGTTCGGCCAGTTTCAGCTTCGGTTCGGCCACGTCGGCGGCGATGATCGTGGTCGCCCCCGCGAGCACCGCCCCTTGAATGACGTTGAGTCCGACGCCGCCGCAGCCGACGACGAGGACGGTGGCGCCGGGCGGCACCTTGGCGACGTTCGTGACGGCGCCGACGCCGGTGACGACGCCGCAGGCCAGCAGGCACATGGCGGCGGAGGGCGCGTCGGCGGCGATGCGTACGCACATGGTCTCGGCGACGACGGTGTACTCGGCGAACGAGCCGATGCCGATGAAGCGGCGGGTCTCCTGGCCGTCGAGGGTGACGCGCGGCGGGCCGCCCATGATGGTGGGGAGCCGGGCGGGGCCCGAGCAGAGGTGGAAGTGGCCCGCGCCGCACGGGCGGCAACGGCCGCAGGGGCCGTTCATCGCGATGATGACGTGGTCTCCGGGCTTGACGGTGGTCACCCCGGTGCCGGTGCTCTCGACGATCCCGGCGCTCTCGTGTCCGAGGATGTACGGCGGCCGGCTCGCCACCGGGCTCTTGCCGTCGATGGCCTTGAGGTCGGAGCCGCACACGCCGGACGCCTTGATGCGTACGCGCACCTCGCCGGGGCCGGGGTCGGCGATCTCGACCTCGCGGATCTCCATGGGGGCGTGGAACCTGGTCAGGACGGCCGCGCGCATCAGCATGCGCCAAACGGTAACCCGGCGCCGAGATGGTGAGCAAGCGGTTGCTCGGGAGCCCGTTGACACCCCTGCCGGCCGAACTTACGCTCACCGCAAAACCAAGCGAGCGCTAGGCCAAATCGCTAGGGAGGCCCTCATGGTACGGCGGGGCACGATGGCACTCACCACGGCCGTGGCGCTGGCGATCACCGGCTGCGCCGCCCAGCAGCAGGCCGCGGGCGGCCAGGGCGGGGCCGCGCAGGGCGTGACCGCCACCAGCGTGAAGGTCGGCGGCGTGCTGACCGAGACCAGCGCCAGCGGATACTCGACCAAGGACGCCGAGGTCGGCACCAGGGCCAGGTTCGAGCGGGCCAACGCGGAGGGCGGCGTGCACGGGCGCACGGTCGAGTTCCTCGGAGCGGAGGACGACGGACAGGACGCGGCCAAGGGCGACGCGGCGGCCAAGAAGCTCGTACAGAAGGAGCAGGTCTTCGCCCTCGTGCCGGTGCACGCCCCCAACTTCGGCGGCGCCGCCTTCCTCGAACGGGAGGGTGTGCCGTGGTTCGGCTGGGCGACGGGCCCGCAGTGGTGCGGCACGAGGACCGGCTTCGGCTACAACGGCTGCCTGGCGCCCGAGCAGGGCGCGGGCTCGCAGACGTGGTGGGGCAGGCAGATGGCCGACCTGCTCGGCGGCTCCGAGGGCAAGAGCGTCTACGTGCAGACCTCCGACTCCAGCGGCAGCAAGTACGGAGGCACCACGATCTCCCAGTCGTTCACCGCCGCCGGGTTCGAACTGGCCGGGGTGAACTCCGGGCTCCCGGCCGCCGCGCCGCCACCCGACTGGCTCCCGTACGTCGACAAGATCATGACGTCGGACGGCGGCGAGCCCCCCGACGTCGTGGTCTCCGTGATCGCGGGCACCAAGTTCAACGTCGGCCTGTACGCGGCGCTCAAACGGGCCGGATACCGCGGCGTGCTGACGGACGCGACCAGCTACGACGCCGCAATCCTCGACGACCCGGCCAGCGCGCAGGCGCTGGAGGGCGTGATCGCGGCGCCGATGTTCGAGCCGTTCGAGTCGGACGCCCCCGAGATCGCCCAGCTCAAGCGGGACGTCGAGCGGGTGTCCCCGGGAGCCGAGCTGACCCAGCACCTGGCGATCGGCTACTGGGCCGCCGACATCTTCCTCGACCTGCTGGACAAGACCGGAAAGTACCTGTCCAGGGAGAAGTTCCTGGCCACGGCCAACGGCTCGTACGCCTACGAGAACCCCGGCTTCGGCAGGATCCGCTACCCCAGGGACCACGACGAGCCGAACGGCTGCGGGGCCCTGGTCAGGCTGGAGAACGGCGCCTTCAAGGTGGTCAAGAACCTGAAGTGCTTCGACAACGTGCCGCTCACATGATCGCCGGCTACGTGCTCAGCGGCCTGGTCACCGGGGCCGTCTTCGCCATCATGGGATCGGGGCTGACGCTGTCGTACGCGGCGACGGGGGTGTTCAACTTCGCCCACGGTGCCGTCGGGTTCCTGTCGGCTCTGCTGTTCTACGAGCTCAACCTGGCCGCTGGGCTGCCCGCGTGGCTGTCGCCGCTGCTGTCGGTCGTGGTGTTCGCGCCCGCGCTCGGCTACGTGCTGCACAAGGCCATGTTCGAGGGACTGGCACAGGCGGGCGAGACCGCGCAGATCGTCGCCACGATCGGGCTCACCATCGCGCTGCCCGCGCTCGGACTGCTGGTGGTGGACGTGGCCGGCCTGCCGCCGGCCGACGCGACCGCGTTGCCGCGTGGCGTCGGACCGTACCCGGCGCGGGCGTTCGACGTGGCCGGTGTGCGCCTGGACAGCGACCAGGCGATCACGTTCGGCTTCTCGGTGGTGACCGCGGCCGGCCTGTGGGCGTTCATGCGGCACACCCCGTACGGGCTGCGCATGCGTGCCTCCGTCGACCGCCGCCGCCTGGCCACGCTCAGGGGCATCGACGCCGGCGCCACGTCGGCGCTGGCCTGGATGCTCGGCTCAGGCCTGGCCGGGCTCGCCGGGGTGCTGGCCGTCTCCGTGCTCGGGCTGGACGCGACCGCGTACACGGTGTTGCTGTTCGCCTCGGCCACGGCGGCGGTGTTCGGGCGGCTGCGGTCGATTCCCTGGACGTTCGCGGCCGGGCTGGCGCTCGGCGTGGTGCAGAATCTCGTCGCCGGCTACACCGACTTCCTCGAAGAGGTCACCGGGCTGCGTACGGCCGTGCCGGTGATCCTGCTGTTCGCCGGGCTCGTGCTGCTCAACAGGTCGCGCGAGCGGGTGGCGGGCAGCGCGGCCGAGGACGCGCCGCCGCCCGACCACCTGGCCGGGCTGCCGCCGTGGCGGCGCCGCCTGCCGTGGGCGCTGGGTCTGGCCGCACTGGTGGCGTTCACGTTCGCGGGGCCCGCCTACTACGTGGGGGTGGCCGCGCAGGGGCTCGTACTCGCGTTGATCTTCTGCTCGTTCGTGGTGGTGACCGGGATCGGCGGCATGGTCAACCTGGCCCAGGCAGCCTTCGCCTCGATGGCGGCTCTGACCTGCGGGTGGGCGTTCTCGTCGGGGCTGCCGTTCGCCGTGGCGATCCTGCTGGGCGTGCTCGCGGCGGCCGCCGTCGGCATGCTCGTGGCGCTGCCCGCGCTGCGGCTCGGCGGGCGGGTGCTGACGCTGGCCACGCTCGCCATGGCGCTGCTGGCCGACCAGGTGTTGTTCCAGGTGGACGCGTTCAGCAACGGCACGATCGGGTGGTCGCTGCCGGCGCTCGGGTTCGGCTTCGCCGACACCTCCGACCCGCGGGTGCGGGTGATCGTGCTGCTCCTGCTGATCGGCGCGGTGGCGCTGCTCGTACGGAACCTGGAGCGGTCGGCGTCCGGCCGGGCCATCCTGGCCGTGCGCTCCGCCCCCGCGGCGGCGGCGACGTCCGGGCTGTCGGGGCCGCGTACCAAGATCACGCTTTTCGTGCTGGCGTCGGCGATCGCCGGACTCGGCGGGGTGTTGTACGCGATCTCGAAAGGGTCCATCACCGCGACCGACCTGCCCGCCTTCGCCGGGTTCGTCTGGCTGGCCGTGGTCGTGCTGCAGGGTGTGCGCAGGATCGGCGGCGCGGTGCTCGGCGGCCTCATCGCCGTGGCCGTGCCCGAACTGCTGGCCGCCTGGGACGTGTCCGCGCACGTCGGCGCCATCCTGTTCGGCGCGGGCGGGATGATCCTGGCCAGGCATCCCGACGGAGTGCTCACCCAGCTCGCCGAGCTGCGCCACCGCCGCAGTGCCCGCCGCAGTGCCCGCCGCAGTGCCCGCCGCGGGGCCCGCCGCGGGGAACCCGAGCCGGTACCTCCGGCGGCCCCCGCGAGACCGGCGCTGTTCACGCTGGAGGGCGTGGTCGCCGGCCACCAGGACTGCACCGTGCTGCGCGGCGTCGACCTGGCCGTCGACCCCGGCGAGGTGGTGGCGCTGCTCGGCGCGAACGGCGCCGGCAAGTCCACCACCTGCGCCGTCGCCGCCGGGGACCTGCCCGTCACCGCCGGCCGGATCCTGCTGGACGGCGAGGACATCACCACCTGGCCCGCCCACCGCCGGGCGCGGGCCGGCATCCTGCTCGCACCCGAGGGCCGGGGCGTCTTCCCCGGGCTCACCGTGGAGGAGAACCTGCGGACCTGGCTGCCCGACCCGGGACCCGTCTACGAGCGCCTGCCCCAGCTGGCCGGGCGCCGTACCGTGCCCGCCGGGGCGCTGTCCGGCGGCGAGCAGCAACTGCTCACGCTCGCGCCCGCGCTGGTGCGGCCGCCGCGCGTGCTCATCGCCGACGAACCGTCGCTCGGCCTCGCGCCCATGGTGGTGCGGCAGGTGTTCGAGGTGTTCGCCGAACTGCGTGAGCGCGGGGTGGCGCTGCTGCTGGTCGAGGAGAAGGCCACGGAGGCGCTGGCGATCGCCGACCGGGTCGCCTTCATGCGGCTGGGCCGCGTCACGTGGGCGGGGCCGAGGTCCGAGGTCGACAGCGAGCGGCTGAGCGCCGCCTACCTGGGAGTGAGCTGATGCTGGCCGTCGAGGGGGTGTCCGTGGCGTTCGGCGGGGTCAGAGCGCTGGACCAGGTGTCGTTCGAGGTCGGCGCGGGCCTGGTGTGCGGCGTGATCGGGCCGAACGGGGCGGGCAAGACGACGCTGTTCGACGTGGTGTCCGGGCTGCGCAGGCCGAGCGAGGGACGGGTCAGGCTCGCCGGGCGGGACCTGACCGGCGTGTCACCGGTCAGGCGGGCGCGGGCCGGGCTGCGCCGTACGTTCCAGCGCACCCAGGTGTTCGGACGGCTCACCGTGGCCGACAACGTGCTGGCCGCGCTCGACTGGCACGGCGGAGGCGGCGGGATCGCCGCCGACCTGGCCGGCTGGCCAGGCAGGCGGCGGCGCGAGCGCGAGCGGCGCGAGCGCGTCGCCGAGGTGCTGGAGTCGTGCGGGCTCACCCCGCTGCGCGACGCGTACGCCGCCGCGTTGCCCGTCGGCGGGCGCCGGCTCGTCGAGCTGGCCAGGGCGCTGGCCGACCGGCCCGAACTCCTCCTGCTCGACGAGCCCACCTCCGGGCTGGACGGCGGGCAGACGGCCCGCCTCGCCCAGGTCGTCAGGGCGGTGCGGACGACCGTGCTGCTGGTCGAGCACGACATGGGGTTCGTCATGGACGTCTGCGACCGCGTCATCGTGCTCGACCTCGGCAAGGTGATCGCCGCCGGCACGCCCGCCGAGATCAGGCAGGACCCCGTCGTCAGGGCCGCCTATCTGGGGTGAGCGTGGCGTTCGGTGAAGGACAGGATGCGCTTCCACGCGTCCTGGCAGACTTCGGCCCACTCGCCGTACGAGCGGTCGAAGAACGAGTGCGGCGCGCCCTCGTAGACGTGGGTCTCGTGCTCCGTGCCCACCCGGTCGAGGGCACCCGTGTACGCCTCGAACTCCTCCGGCGTCGAGACCGTGTCGGCCCCGCCCCTGAGGAGGAGCAGCGGCGCCCCAGGACCGTCCTGCGGCGGGTCGATGAAGCGCAGCGCGCCGTAGAAGCCGATGCCCCCGGCCAGGCCGTTGCCCTCGGCCGCCTGCCGCCACGACTGGGAGCCGCCCATGCAGAAGCCCACGGTGAACACCGGCCCTCTGGCCGCCAGCGCCTCGGTCGCCGCCCTCGCGTCGGCTCTGACCCCTTCGGCCGTGAGCTGGTTGACGTGCGTCATGAAGTCGAAGTCGTCGTCGCGCTCCCCGCCGTGCGCCGTGCGGCCGAAGTAGTCGATCGCGATCGTGGGAAATCCCGCCTCGGCGAAGCGTACGGCCAGGTCGCGGTAGAAGGGATGCAGGCCGCGTACGTCGGGCAGGATCACCACGCACCGCCCGTTCGGCTCGGCGGGCTCGGCCCGGTAGGCGAGGAGACGGTTGCCGTCGGCGGCGGTCAGCTCTATTTGTTCATGCGAGGCCACCTCGCCCCGGACGGGCGGGGCCGGTGGTCTGCTGTCGGTCGAATGGCACATGCCGGACAGCATGCCCGGGGCGTTGGGGCAATATCCAGCTCTCGGCGGGGCGGCGTCGCGGGTTTCGCGCCTGGCGGAGCGGCCTTGGTGCCGGTCACGTTCTTCACGCGCGATAGCAGGGCCTCCTCGCCCTCAATTCCAGCTCATAACGGCGCGGGGCGAACCGCCACCCGTGCCCCGTGAACAGCGTGAGCGGGCGGACACGGAGTTCCATGTCGGTGATGTAGTCGGTGGTCTCCGTCTTCTGCATCGTGCTGAACGTCGGCTGGAGGTAGAGCCACGTGTGGTCTTCCTGAGCTATACGAATCAGCGGCGGTTGGTCCTCTCTGCTCCTCTCGGCCCGGCGCCTGTTGTGCGACATGGGGGGCCGTGAATATCGAGGAGAAGCTCGAAACATAACGTGGAAAGGAAAGCCCGTGGCGTTCCACCCCAATCTCGACCCCGAGCTGCGCGCCGCTCTCGAACAGGCGCCCCTGCCGGAGATGAACCTGTCCACGCTGTCGTACGAGGACCTCGCCCGGCAACGGGAGCAGATCGACGAGGTGCTGACGGTGGTGCCGCTCCCGGAGACCGACGTGGTGATCGAGAACCGTCACGTTCCCGGGCCGTCGGGCGCCCCTGACGTTCGGTTACGGATCTACCGCCCGGCAGGGGAGGGAGAGGGGAGGCCGGCGCTCTACTGGATCCACGACGGTGGGATGATCTTCGGCAAGCCCGAGGCCGACGACGCGTCGATGGTCGGCTTCGTCGAGTGGCTCGGACTCGTCGCGGTCTCCGTCGACTACCGGCTCGCGCCGGAGCACCCGCACCCCGCGCCCGTCGAGGACTGCTACGCCGGGCTGGCCTGGACCGCCAAGAGCGCGGGCGAACTCGGCGTCGACCCTGAGCGGCTGGCGGTGGGCGGGGCCAGCGCGGGTGGCTGTCTCTTATACACACCTG
>NZ_SMLD01000178.1:0-18930 GCF_004352805.1 Nonomuraea mesophila | reverse complement strand
CGGCGGCGCGTGACCCCGGTTTCGGAGGTCACGGGCGGGCGAGGCGGCGCAGGTCGATGATCTCCCCGTCGTGGCGGTGGGCGCGCCGCCACGCGTGCCGCACGTCGAGCCGGTCGCCCGACCTCGACGGGCGGCGGCGCCTCGACGCGGTGGCGGGCAGCGCGGCGGGCCAGGCGGCTTCGAGCGCGCGCATGAGCGTGCGCTCGCGGGTGCGGCCGAGGTCCCGCGTGCCGTACGTGCGCAGGGCGCTGGCCTCGGTCCCGTCGCCCGGCCGTGCCTCGTGCTCCGGCGGCTCGTCCTCGCCGGGCCCGCCCGGGGACGGAGTGCCGTCGTCCCGGAGGATCGGCGGATCGGTACGGGCGCCGTACCGGAACCAGGCGTCGAAGACGCGGTCGAAGGCGGGCAGATCGGCCACGTCCTGGAGCAGGATGATCCGGGCGGACCAGTACAGCGGGGCCATCCCGGACGGCGGCGACTCCGCGATCACCCGCAGCAGGTCCGCCCGCTTGGCCGGCGCGGTACGGAGCCCCGCCTGACGCAGCGCGACCAGGAACCCCCACAGGTGATCGGCGGCGAGCCCCGCGGAGACGGTCTCAGGCATCGCTGAACACGTCCTCCGCGTGGCCGAGGAGCATCCGGGTGTCCTCCTCGTCCTTGATCAGCAGGCCGAGGGCCCTGCGCAGCGCCAGGGGCCACGGGTCGCCGCCCTCCGCCAGGGCCACGGCGCCGCGGGCCCATTCCACCGACTCGGCGATGCCGGGCCGCTTGAGGAGCGGGAGCCGCCGTACGCGCTGCACCGCC
This sequence comes from Nonomuraea mesophila, assembly GCF_004352805.1. Classification (NCBI taxonomy): domain Bacteria; kingdom Bacillati; phylum Actinomycetota; class Actinomycetes; order Streptosporangiales; family Streptosporangiaceae; genus Nonomuraea; species Nonomuraea mesophila. Next base: position 18,129 of record NZ_SMLD01000178.1, on the reverse strand, counting down.
CGTACGAGCCCGTCGGCCGCCCGCTCCTCCAGGCCGGGCACGGACGCGCGGAGGATCGCCCGCTCGCGTCCCGGTTCCGGGAAGGCGATCCAGTGGTAGAGGCAGCGGCGTTTGAGCGCGTCGTGCAGCTCACGCGTACGGTTGGAGGTCAGCACCACGATCGGCGGCGTGCCCGCCCGCACGGTGCCCAGCTCCGGGATCGTGATCTGGTAGTCGCCGAGGAACTCCAGCAGGAACGCCTCGAACTCGTTGTCGGCCCGGTCGATCTCGTCGATGAGGAGCACTGCGCCCCGCTCGGCCCGCACGGCGCGCAGCAGCGGCCGGCGCAGCAGGAACTCCTCACGATAGAGGTCGCCGGGATCCTCGCCGCGGCTCTCGGCCACCCGGACGTGGAGGAGCTGCTTGGGGTGGTCCCACTCGTACAACGCCTGGCCGGAGTCCAGCCCTTCGAAGCACTGCAGGCGGATCAGCTCCAGGCCGGTGATCCGCGACAACACCGAGGCCACCTCGGTCTTCCCGACGCCGGGCTCGCCCTCCAGCAGGAGCGGCCGTCCCAGGCGCAGCGCCAGGTGGACGGCCGTGCACAGCCCTTCGTCGGCGAAATAGCCCTTCCCCTCCAGCGCCGTGGCCAGCTCGCCGGGGCCGGGAGTCACAGCTGCACGTGCTCGGTGGTCAGCAGGTGGACGCGGGACGAGGTGTGCGCGGACGCGTCGGCCGCCGCCGCCTTGCCGTGCTCGGAGCCGAACGCGGCGGCGCGGGCGTCCTCGTCGTCGAAGTACAGCTCGTGCACCGAGTCGTACGGCCCGTCGTCGCCGCCCACGACGTTGACCGTGTACCTGCGCAGGCCGGGCAGCTTCCTGGCGAAGGCGACGTGCTCCTCCACCGCCCACTTCGCGTACGCGTCGTGGGACAGGCCCTCGGCCCGCTTGAGCAGCGAAATGACCTTCAACATGGTTCCTCCATCCTCAAGGCGTCCAGCCCTCGCAGGACGCGTTCCGGGGCGAACGGCATCGACGTCAGGCGCACACCGCAGGCGTCGAAGATCGCGTTGGCGATGGCCGGGATCGGGGCGTTCGCCGTCATCTCGCCGATCCCCTTGGCGCCGTACGGCCCGTTCGCGGCCGGGCGTTCCAGGATCACGCTGTGCTGCGACGGGACGTCGGCGGGGCCGGGCATCAGGTAGGCGGAGAAGTCGCGCGGCCCGTGGTCGCGCAGCGGGTAGTACGGCTCGGTGGTCTCGAACAGGGCGTGCGACACGCCCATCCAGGCGCCGCCCTCCACCTGCTGCGTCGCCATGGCGGGGTTGAGCGCCCGGCCGACCTCGTAGGTGTTGAACAGCTCCAGCACCTCGACCACCCCGGTCTCGTCGTCGACCTCGACGACGGCGACCGTGCACGCGTGGGCCTGGCAGGAGTCGGGGTCCATCTCCCCCGTCTCCGGCACCGGGACGCTCGGCTCCTTGAGGTAGACGCCGCGTCCCGAGATCGTCCTGCCCTGCTTGAAGTGCGCGGCCATCGCCAGGTCGGTGACGTGGATGCGTTTGTCCCGCGCGCCCCTGACCATGACGTAGCCGCTGCCGTCGGTCTCCAGGTCGGCGGCGTCGACCTCCAGTTCCTCGGCGGCCACCTCCAGCATCACGCCGCGCGCCTCGGCCGCGGCCATGATGACGGCGTTGCCGACGCGGTGGCTGCCGCGGGAGGCGAAAGTGCCCATGCAGTGCGGGCCGGTGTCGGTGTCGGCGGTGTCGACGAGCACGTTGCCCATCGGCAGGCCGAGCGTCTCGGCGGCGCACTGGGCGGCGATCGTCTTGATGCCCTGGCCCAGGTCCACCGAGGACAGCGAGACCACGAACGTGCCCGTGGTCGTGGCGTGGATCAGCGCCTGCGAGGGGTCGCCGCCCAGGTTCATGCCGGTCGGGTAGTTGACCGACGCGAACCCGCGGCCGCGCAGCTTCGCCATCGCTACAGCCCCTCTCGGGTCGTGGAGGACATCCTGCGGCAGTCCTCGGGCAGCTCGTGCCCGGCCAGCTCCGCCGCCTTCTGGATCACCTCGACCAGGGCCGTGCCCTCGGCGATCTTGCGGTGGGCCTTGAGGTCGCCGTCGCGGTAGGCGTTGATCAGCCTGAGCCGCAGCGGGTCCATGCCGAGCGCGCGGGCGATACGGTCCATCTGCGATTCCAGCGCGAAGTCGGCGATGGTCACGCCGAACCCGCGCATGGCGCTGGACGGCGTGCGGTTGGTGAACACGCAGTGGCAGTCGGCCCACACGTTCGGGATCGAGTAGGGGCCGGGCAGGTGCGCGGCGGCCTTGGTGGTGCCGTACGGGCTGTGGCGGGCGTAGGCGCCGGCGTCGACGTACAGGGTGACCTTGCGGCCGATGATCCGTCCGTCGTCCATCACGGCGTCCTTGATGACGATGCGCTCGGCCGCGCGCGGCGAGGAGACCTGCATCTCCTCGGCCCGGTCGTAGACGTACTTGACGGGGCGGTCGACCGCCATCGCGGCGACGCACGCGATCGGCTCGACCACCACGTCCACCTTGCCGCCGAAACCGCCGCCGACCGTCCCGCCCACGATGCGCAACTTGTTGAACGGCGTGCCGAGGATCAGCGCGGTGTTGTCCAGGGTGAAGAAGCACGCCTGGGTGTCGGAGTGGATGCGCAGCCGCCCGTCGGCCTGCGGGACGACGACGCAGCCGGTCGTCTCGACGGGGGCCTGCTCGATCGGCGACGACTGGTAGCGCCACTCGAAGACGTGGTCGGCGCGGGCGAAGGCGTCCTCCACGTCGCCGAACCGGATCCGCCTGCAGTGGTGGCCCTCGTAGACGAAGTGGTTCTGACCCTGGTACTCGTTGACCAGCGGCGCCCCCTCCTTCAGTGCCTCCTCGACGTCGAACACCGCCGGCAGGTCCTCGTACGCGACCTCGACCGCCGCCGCTCCCTCCAGCGCGGCCGCCTCGGTCTCGGCGACCACGGCGCAGATGGGCTCGCCGAGGTAGCGCACCTTGTCCACGGCGAGGACGGGCTCGTCGTCCGGCTCGACACCGATCAGCTTGAGCACGGTGTAGACGTTGTTCGGGACGTCGGCGTGGGTGAGGACGCGCAGCACGCCGGGCACGGCCAGGGCCGCGCTCACGTCCACGCCGGCGATCCGCGCGTGGTGCCGGGCCGAGCGGTGCATCTTGAGGTGCGCGAGCCGCGGCGGGGCCACGTCCTCGAAGAACTCGGTACGTCCCGTGACGTGCCCGCGCGCGTCGGAGCGCTGCACCACCGAGCCGACCACGGTCAGGCCGTCGCCGTCCCGCTCGGCCGCGAAGGCGCCGGTGTCGATGGGGGCGAGCCGGTACGTCATCGCGGCACCGCCTTGTCCCTGCGCCGCCTGGCCGCCTCCATGATGGCGATCACGATGGGCCGGTAGCCGGTGCACCGGCAGACGTTGCCCGAGATGGCCTCGATCACGTCGTCCTCGCTCGGATCGGGGTTCCGTTCGAGCAGCGCCTCGGCCACCATGATCATGCCGGAGGTGCAGAAGCCGCACTGGGTGGCGAAGCAGTCGACGAAGGCGCTCTGCACCTCGTCCAGCTCGCCTCCGGCGGTGACGCCCTCCAGCGTGTGGACGGAGTCGCCCTCGACGGTCTCGACCGGGACCAGGCAGGAGGCCTCCGGCCGGCCCTCGACGAGGACCGTGCAGGTGCCGCAGGCGCCCTGCGCGCAGCCGCGCTTGGCCGCGGTGAGCCCGAGCGACTCGCGCAGGCAGGCGAGCAGCGTGGCTCCCGGCGCGGCGATGAACTCCCGCCGTTCACCGTTGACGACGAGTGAGACGATCTGTGACGGCACGATCCCACCTCTTCCGGTGCGGGCGTTTCAGGGGAAACGCCTCAGGCGAGCGCTTCAGGCGAGCACTTCGGGGGCGCTTCGGGAAGCGCTTCGGGGAGCGCTTCGGGGAGCGCTTCGGGGAGCAGGGCGCGGCGCAGGTGGACGGGCAGGACCCGGGCCCGGTACCACGCGCTGGCGTAGGCGTCGTCGAAGGGGTCGATGTCGGCGCGGGCGGCCTCGCCCGCCTCGGTGACGTTCTCCGGGGTGAGCGGCCGGCCGTCCAGCAGGCGTTCCGCGGAGAAGGCGCGCACGGGACGCGGGGCGACGCCGCCCAGCACGATCCTGCGGCCGCCGGGCGCGGCGACGGAGGCGACGGTGACGATGGACGCCGAGTTCAGGCGGCGGCGCATGGCCTTGTGGTAGTGCCAGGCGCCCGGTTGCGGGAGCGTGATCCGTACCGCGGCGACGACCTCGCCCGCGGTGATGCCGGTGGCCAGGACGTCGGCGACGGGCGCGTCTCTCCTGCCGTCCGGGCCGGCGATCTCACAGGTGGCGTCGAGGGCGAGGAGGCAGACGGCCAGGTCGCCGTACGGCTGCGCGACGAACAGGTTGCCGCCCACGGTGGCCTGGTTCCTGATGGTCGGTGAGGCGATCGTGCGCAGCGCCGGCCGCAGGAAGGCGAGGCGGGGATGTTCGCCGACGGCGGCGAGCGTGGCCGCCGCCCCGATCGTGGCCACCCCGCCCGCGACCTCGATGCCGCCCAGGCCCGCGCGGCGGAGGCTGACCAGCTCGGTCACGGCCGCGGACCCGCTGTTGACGAGGGGCATCAGGGCCGTGCCCCCGCCCATGACCTGGCCGCCGCGCGCCGAGCAGGCGACCACGTCGTCGAGGGACTCCGGTACGTGCACCGCCTGGATCGCCATGTGCGGCCTCCTCACTAATTATCGATAATTGATTATCGACGGGAAGGCGTCAAGCCTTCATCGATAATCGGTAGGATCGTCCCCGTGACCGAAGAGCCCTCCAAGCTGCCGCGTCTCACGCTGGCCAGGCAGATCCGCGACTCGCTGGTCGGCAGGATCGTCTCAGGCCAGGTCAGGCCCGGTGAGCGGCTGGTCGAGACGCGGCTCGCGGCCACGTACGGCACAAGCCAGGCGCCCGTACGCGAGGCCCTGCGCGAGCTGGAGGCCATGCGGCTGGTGGAGACCCAGCCGCGCCGGGGCACCTTCGTCCGGCCCTTCATCCAGGAGACGTTGCGCGAGAGCTACGTCGTGCGGGCGGCGCTGGAGGAGACCGCCACCCGGCTGGCCCTGCTGGCCGGCACCGTGCCGGTCGAGGCGATGCGGGCCGAGGTTGAGGCGATGCGGGCGGCCGCGGAGGCCGGCGACAGCGAGGCGTCGGCGCGGGCGAGCGTCTCCTTCCACCGCCACGTCGTCGAGGCCGCGCACAACGAGCTGCTCAAGCTCACCTGGGAGGGCCTGCAGATCGAGGCGCGCACCTCGGTCACGATGGTCGCCACCGAGGTCGACCTGCACGACATCGTGCGCGACCACGCCGAACTGCTGGCCGCGATCGAGGGCGGCGACCTGGAGACGGCCTGCCGGCAGGCCCGCGACCACCAGTGGCACTACGCCGACCTGCCGCACGACGCCCACGGGCGCATGCGCGACTCGGCGACGGGCTGAGCAGGGTCAGGGGCCGTCCGGTTCGAAGGTGCGCTCCCACAACGACCGCATCTCGGCGAACCCCTGCTCCATGATCCCGACCATGGCGCGCCTGGCCCGCTCGCCGTCGCGCCGCTGGATCGCGTGGGCCACGTCGGTGTGCAGCTGCAACGCCTGCTCGTCGGGATAGTGGGGCATCAGGTGGTAGTGGTGACGGCCGGCGAGCACCTCGGCGACGATCAGTTGCAGCTCCTCGAACATCTCGTTGCCGGAGCCGACCAGCACCCTCCGGTGGAAGTCGATGTCCAGATCGAGGAAGCGCGCCTCGTCGCCGGCCTTGCCGGCGGCCCAGAGCTTGCCCGCGACGCCGACTAACTCGCTGGCCTCGTCGTCGCTGATGCGCTCGGCGGCCAGCCAGGCGGCGTGCGGCTCGATCGCGGTGCGCAGCTCGGTGATCGAGCGCATCTGCGCCATCCGGGCGTCGGAGGCGAGCCGCCAGCGGATCACCCGGGGGTCGAAGACCTTCCACGCCTCGGCGGGCTGGATCATGATGCCGACCCGGCGCCGGCTCTCGATGAGCCCCATGGACGCGAGCACCCTCAGCACCTCGCGGACCACCGAACGGGAGACCTGGCAGCGGTCGACCAGGTCGTCGATGCTGAGGACGGAGCCCGCGGCCATCTCACCGGTGCAGATGGCGGTGCCGAGGTGGTCGAGGACACGTGCGTGCAGCCCGGCCTCTGGAGGGGCTGGCTGGGTGGGTGCGCCCCCCGGGGCTGAAGACTGATCCACGGAATAAAGCATATCAGTTGGAAGTCAGCTCTTGTATAAATCAGCTTATTTGTCCTAGCATCCCGGCATTAAGCGGATGCTATGAAAGCGTGGCCCGGTTCCGGGGGCGGCGGCCATGACAGAAAGGCGAGATGACGTGCGACGACGTCGATCGATATTCGGTACATCTCTGGCCGTGGTCGTGGCCATGGGCCTGTCCGCCTGCGGCGGTGGCGGCGACGACAGCGCCGGCGGGTCCAAGACGATCCGGGTCACCCTGGCCAACCACGTCTGGACCGAGAACATCAAGAAGGCGCTGCCCGAGTTCGAGAAGCAGACCGGGCTCAAGGTCGAGGTCACCCAGCTCGGCGAGGACCAGCTCTCCGACCAGTACAACGTCAAGCTGAACGCCGGCTCGGCCGACATCGACGTGATGATGTACCGCCCCCTGCAGGAGGGCAAGCTCTTCGCCAAGAACAAGTACCTCGCCGACCTGTCCGCCCAGGTGAAGTCCGAGACCTGGGACTTCAGCGATTTCCAGGCCGGCCCGGTCCAGACCACGACGTACGAGGGCAAGCCGGTGGGGATCCCGATCATCACCGAGCAGGAGGTCCTCTACTACCGCAAGGACCTGCTCGACAAGGCCGGCCTGAGCGCCCCGCCGAAGACCCTCGACGAGCTGAAGGCCGCCGCCGCCAAGATCAAGGAGGCCGAGCCCGGCGTCGCCGGATTCGTCTCCCGCACCGGGAAGTCGACGGCGGTCACCCAGTTCTCCAGCTTCCTCTACAGCTTCGGCGGCGACTTCGTCGACGGCGGCGGCAAGGCCGCGGTCAACAGCGAGGCGGCCAAGCAGGCGTTCGCCTACTACGGCGGGCTGATCAAGGACTCCGGCCCCGCGAACGTCAGCACCGACATGGGCTGGCCCGAGGCGATGGCCATCTTCACCCAGGGCAAGGCCGCCTTCTACACCGAGGCGAACTCGCTCTACAAGAACGCCACCGACCCGGCCAAGTCCAAGATCTCGGACAAGGTGGGCTTCGCCCCGTTCCCGGCCGGCCCGGCCGGTTCCAAGCCGTACAACATCCCGTCGTGGGCGCTGGGCATCAACGACAGCTCCGAGAACACGGACAACGCCTGGAAGTTCATCGAGTGGGCCACCAGCAAGGAGCAGACGCTGGCCCAGCAGAAGTCCGGCGTGCCGGGCGCCCGTACCTCGGTCTGGGAGGACCCGGAAGGCACCTCCACCTTCCCCGAGGACCTGGCGGAGGCCATCGCGGCCAGCACCAAGGACGGCGTGGGCCATGACCGGCCGCTGGTCGTCCAGGTCGCCGAGGCCCGCGAGATCGTCGGCCAGCCGATCGTGGACGCGATCACCGGCCAGGACGCCGCCGCCTCCGCCGACAAGGCCAATGCCGCGTTCCAGAAGTTCCTGGACGACGAGGCCAAGTAAGCGGCACAGCGGCACACGCGGGTGACGGGAGCCGGAGCCCCCGTCGCCCGCGTACCCCGTCCCCCTGGAGACCCCATGGCAACCATCACGACCAAGGCGGCGCGCGGCACGCCCACCGCCCCCAGCACGCCCGGCTGGGTGCGCTGGGTGGACCACCACCGTAAGTGGATCTTCGCCGCGCCCGCGATGACCTTCGTCGCCGCGCTGCTCGTGTTCCCCCTGGCCTGGACCGGCTATCTCAGCCTGACCGACGCCGAGGGGTCCGTCCGCGCGGAGAGCGAGTTCATCGGCCTGCAGAACTACCTCGACGTGCTCTCCGACACCGAACGGTTCTGGCCGGCCGTCGGGAGGACCGCCGCGTTCACCGGCGTCGCGCTGCTGTTCGAGGTGGTGCTCGGCATGGCGATCGCCCTGCTGCTCTGGCGGCCGTTCAAGGGCCAGAAGTGGGTGCGCGTCGCCGTCCTGCTGCCGCTCGTCGCCACCCCGGTCGCGGTCGGCATGATGTGGCGGCTCATCTTCGACCCGAACATCGGACTGGCCAACCAGCTGCTCGGCTGGTTCGGCATCGGGCCGCAGCCGTGGCTCGCCGGCCAGTACACGGCCCTGCCCACCACGATCTTCATCGACGTGTGGCAGTGGACGCCGATGGTGGCGCTGATCCTGCTGGCCGGGCTGACCTCGCTGTCGGACGAGCCGCAGGAGGCGGCGCGCATCGACGGCGCGAGCACCTGGCAGCGTTTCCGGCACGTCACGCTGCCGCTGCTGGCGCCCACGCTGACCGTGGCGATCCTGCTGCGCGGCATCGACGCGCTGAAGACGTTCGACATCCTCTACGCCACCAAGGGGCGGGGCGGCGGTTCGTTCCACGAGGTGGAGACCCTCAACGTGTACGCCTACGGCCTCAGCTTCGACTACAACGAGTACGGCGTCTCCTCCACCGTCCTCATCCTGTTCTTCCTGATCATCATCGGGGCCATGTGGGCCCTGACCGCCCGCCGCAAGGAGGCCGAGCGATGAGGCCACGGCCCGCGTACCGGGCGTTCCGGGTGGTGGCGCTGACCGTCGTGGTGCTCGGGCTGATCGCGCCCCTGGTCTGGATGATCGCCGCGTCGTTCAAGACCAACGTCGACATCTACGACCCCGGCAAGGCGCTGGTCTTCTCCCCCACCGTCGGCAACTACGCCAAGGTGCTCCAGCAGGCGAACTACGTCGAGTTCATCGTCAACAGCCTTTGGGTGGCCTTCGCCGCCACCGTGGCGTCGCTGATCCTCGGCCTGCCGGCGGCGTACTCGATGAGCCGGTTCGCCATGAGGAAGTCCGCGCTGGTGGTGCTGATGGCCCGGGTCATCCCCGGCGTCTCGCTCCTGGTGCCCTGGTTCTACGTCTTCTCGAACCTGAAGATGGTCGGCGGCTTCGGGGTGCTGATCATCAGCCACATGTTCGTCTCACTGCCGCTCGTGGTCTACATCATGATGGGCTATTTCGACAGCCTGCCCACGGAGCTGGAGGAGGCGGCGCTGGTCGACGGGCTGACCCACATCGGCGCGTTCCGGCGCATCACGCTGCCGCTGTCCATGCCGGGGATCGCCACCTCCGGGATCCTCTCCTTCATCTTCTCCTGGAACAACTTCATGTTCGCGCTCGTGCTCTCCGACGCCGACACCAAGACCCTTCCCGTGGCGATCTTCGACTTCGTCGGCTACGCCAGCATCGACTGGGGCGGCCTGATGGCGGCCACCACCGTGGTGACGCTGCCGATCATGGTGATCGCGCTGTTCGTGCAGAAGTACGTGGTCTCCGGCCTCACCGCCGGCGCGACGAAGGGCTGACCGGAATGACGACCATCGCACGCATCGAGACCTTCCTGGTCGCCCCCCGTTGGTTGTTCGTCCGGGTGGAGACCGGCTCCGGCATCGTCGGCTGGGGCGAGGCCACCTGCGAAGGGCGGTCCGAGACCGTGCGCGCCGCCGTGGAGCAGCTCGCGGAGCTGCTGGTCGGCCGGGACGCGCTGCGCGTCGAGGACCACTGGCAGGTGATGACCAAGGGCTCGTTCTACCGGGGCGGCCCGATCCTGGCCAGCGCCGTGGCGGGCCTCGACCAGGCACTGTGGGACATCGCGGGCAAACACTTCGGCGCACCCGTGCACCAGCTGCTCGGTGGCCCCGTCAGGGACCGCATCCGGGTGTACGGCTGGGTCGGCGGCGACGAGCCCAGCGAGGTGCGCGACCACATCGCCGCCCAGGTCGAGGCCGGGCTCACCGCCGTGAAGATGAACGCGTCCGGCAGGATGAGCCCGGTCGCGTCGGTCGCGGAGCTGGACGGCGTGGTCGCCCGGGTCGCCGCCGCCCGCGAGGTGCTCGGCGACCACCGCGACGTCGCCGTCGACCTGCACGGGCGCTTCACCCTGGCCAACGCCCGGCGGCTGGCGCCGCTGCTGGAGCAGTATCGGCCGCTGTTCATGGAGGAGCCGGTCGTCCCGGAGAACTCCCACCTCATCGGCGAGTTCGTACGCTCGACCACCATCCCGGTGTCGACCGGGGAACGGCTCTACAGCCGGCAGGAGTTCCTGCCCGTCCTCCAGGCCGGGATCGCGGTCGCCCAGCCGGACCTCTCCCACGCCGGCGGCATCACCGAGGTACGCAAGATCGCCGCGCTGGCCGAGGTGTACGACGTGCAGCTCGCCCCCCACTGCCCGCTCGGCCCGATCGCCCTCGCGGCCTGCCTGCAGGTCGGCTTCGCCACGCCGAACTACCTGATCCAGGAGCAGAGCCTCGGCATCCACTACAACCGGGGCGCCGACGTGCTCGACTACTGCGCCGACCGGACCCCGCTGGCGTTCGTGGACGGGCACGTCGAGCGGCTCACCGCGCCCGGCCTGGGCATCGAGATCGACGATGCGCAGGTCCGCGCCGCCGCCAAGAAGGGGCACTCCTGGCGCAGCCCCGTCTGGCGGCACCGGGACGGTTCCTTCGCGGAATGGTGACCCGCCTTCCCCGGGCCGTCCCTCGTACCATCCGTGAGAAAGGCACTCAGTGAAGATCACCGCTGCGGACGTCATCGTGACGAGCCCCGACCGCAACTTCGTCACCCTCAGGATCACGACGGACGAGGGCATCAGCGGGCTGGGCGACGGCACCCTCAACGGCCGTGAGCTGTCGGTCGCGTCCTACCTGGCCGACCACGTCGTCCCCTTGCTGATCGGGCGCGATCCGCACCGCATCGAGGACACCTGGCAGTTCCTCTACCGCTCGGCGTACTGGCGGCGCGGGCCCGTCACCATGGCCGCCATCGCGGCCGTGGACGTGGCGCTGTGGGACATCAAGGCCAAGGCCGCGGGGATGCCGCTCTACCAGTTGCTCGGCGGCGCCTCCAGGAACGGGATCATGGCGTACGGGCACGCCTCGGGCCGTGACCTGCCCGAGCTGTTCGACTCGATCCGCCGGCACCTGGAGCTGGGCTACCGCTCGATCCGGGTGCAGACCTCCGTGCCGGGCATCGACGCCGTGTACGGCGTGGCCGCGCAGCCGAGCGTCGACGGCAAACGCTACGACTACGAGCCGGCCCAGCGCACCGCGCTGCCCGCGGAGGAGGACTGGGACACCCGCGCCTACCTGCGCCACCTGCCCGGCGTGTTCGAGGCGGTGCGCAACGAGTTCGGGCCCGAGCTGCCGCTGCTGCACGACGGGCACCACCGGATGACCCCCATCCAGGCCGCCAAGCTCGGCAAGGCGCTCGAACCGTACGACCTGTTCTGGCTGGAGGACTGCACGCCGGCGGAGAACCAGGAGGCACTGCGGCTGGTCCGGCAGCACACCACCACCCCGCTGGCCATCGGCGAGGTCTTCAACACCGTGTGGGACTACCAGACGCTGATCCGCGAGCAGCTCATCGACTACGTGCGCTCCGCCGTCACCCACACCGGCGGGATCACGGCCATGCGCAAACTGCTCGACCACGCCGCCCAGTATCAGATCAAGTCCGGCATCCACGGGCCGACCGACATCTCGCCGGTCGGCATGGCCGCCGCCCTGCACCTGGACCTCGCGATCCACAACTTCGGCATCCAGGAGTACATGCAGCACGGCGCCGCGACCAACGAGGTGTTCCGCCAGTCGTTCACCTTCGCCGACGGCTACCTGCACCCCGGCGAGTCGCCGGGGCTCGGCGTGGAGCTCGACGAGGAGGCGGCGGCGCGTTTTCCGTACCAGGCGGCGTACCTGCCGTTCAATCGGCTCAAGGACGGCACGGTCCACGACTGGTGAGCCTCCGGCCCGCCCGGCTCTCCGTGACGCCGGGCGGGCCCCGCACCGCGCGAGGGCTACCAGAACTTCACTTCGGGATACTTCCGCGACGGCTTGTCCAGGAGGGGGCGGCGCTCGCCCTTGAGGTGCGTGTCGAGGAAGGCGGTGACGTACGCGCGCGTGATCGTGAGGGCGCGCCTGCCGTCGATCGGCGTCTTGGGCATCCCGAGCTGCGGCAGCAGCACCGCGTAGTCCATGAAGCTCATGTGTTCGGCGCCGGTCACCGTCAGCCAGCGTTTGGCATCGCCCTTCACGTGCGGCCAGAACAGGTCCCACGAGCCGTCCTTGCCGCCCGCCTCCGGCTGGTGCCGGGGATTGCCGATCATCATGAAGGGCTTGACCAGCGGCTTGGCCGGCGTCTTGGGGTTGTAGGTGCCGTCGAGGTTGACCGCGGCCTTGATCCGCCCGGAGGCGGGCAGCAGGTGCGCCGCGCTCTGGCCGCCGACCGAGTGGCCCACCATGGCGATCCTCCTCTCGTCGATCAGCCGGTTCCAGCGCTTGTCCGCTTTCAGCCGCTTGAGGACGAACTCGGTGTCCGCGGCCCGCACGCGGGCCACCTTCTCCCCCGTCTCAGGGGTCTGACCGGCCTTTCCCGCCTCGAACGTGACGGTCCTGCCGTCAGGGAAGGTGGTGGCCAGCGACTCGTAGGTGTGCTCGATGCCCGCCACCAGGTAGCCGCGGCTGGCGAACTCCTCGGCCAGCGAGGTCATGCTCGCGCGGGGCATCGTCATGCCGGGCGACAGGACCACCAGGGGCCACCCGCCCTTGCGCCGCAGCGCGGGAACGCCGGCGCGGGCGTGCGTCACGGTCCTGGCGAGCGTGCCCGCGGGCACGTCGTCGAGCCGCGGCTCACTCCTGAGGATCAGCTCCGACTCCTTCGGCGTGAGGTACGGAGCGCGCTTGCCCGCCGCCCTGCGCGCCGGGTACCACATCGAGACCATCAGCTCGCGCGCCTCGCGGTCGGCGACCCAGGGGTCGGGACGGCCGGCGTCGATCAGGTGCAGGTCGGTCCTGCCGACCGGGTGGTCACCCGTCGGCGCCGGCAGGGCGGTGACGGGCAGGGCGGTGACGGGCAGGGCGGTGACGGGCAGGGCGGCCTCGGCCGGGATCGCGCCCAGGGTGGACAGTGATGCGGAAAGCGCGAGCACGCTCGCGGCCACGGTCTTCTTCATGCGCTCAACCGTGCCGCGCCGCGACGGCGAACCGTCCCCGCCGAAAGTCATCCGGCTCTTGCGACTTTCGTAGGGGCCGGCCCCGGGAGGCGAGGCGGACCCCGGCTGCCGTCAGGTGGGCTCGGGCGGCCGCGGGACGAGCAGCCCCCGGTTGAACGCCTCCGTGACGGCGGCGGCGCGGTCGTTCACCCCGAGCTTGGCGTAGATGTTCAGCAGGTGGGACTTGACCGTGGCCTCGGTGAGGAAGAGCCGGGCCGCCGCCTCCCTGTTCGTGGCCCCTGACGCCACCAGCTGGAGCACCTCGACCTCGCGCGCGCTGAGCGGCCCGGGGACGGGCGCGCGCACGCGGTTCATCAGCAGTGCGGCCACCGACGGCGCGAGCACCGCCTCGCCCCGGGCCGCCGCGCGGACCGCGCGCAGCAGCTCGTCGCGGGGAACGTCCTTGAGGAGGTAGCCGGTGGCGCCGGCCTCGATCGCGGGAAGCACATGGCTGTCGGTGTCGTACGTCGTCAGCACCAGCACCCGGGCCCCGGACCCGCGCTCCGCGAGCTCCCTGGTCGCGCTCACGCCGTCCATGCCGGGCATCCGCAGGTCCATGAGGATCACGTCGGGGCGCAACGTCAGAGCCAGCCGGACCGCCTCGGCTCCGTCGCCGGCCTCGCCGAGCACCTCGAACTCGGGCTCGCGGGCGAACATGCTGCTCAGCCCGTCCCTGACCACGGGGTGATCGTCCACGACCAGCAGCCCGATCGGCCGGCTCACGCGCACACCTCCGCCGGCTCGGAGGGGACGCGGGCCGAGATGCCCGTGCCGGTGCCCGGCTCCGACTCGATCCGCAGGCTGCCGGACACGCTCTCGATCCGCTGCCGCATCGCGATCAGCCCGAACCCGCCGCGATCGGCCCCCGAGCCGCCGGCGGCGCCGCCGAGCCCGGCCGGGTCGAAGCCGCCGCCGTCGTCGCGGACGTCGAGGGCCGCCTCGTGCTCCAGGTACGACAGCGTCACCCCCACCCTGGTCGCCCGCGCGTGCTTGGCCACGTTGGCCAGGGCCTCCTGCGCGATCCTGAGCAGCGCGACCTCGGACTCCGGCCGGATCGGCCGCGCCGTGCCGGTCGTCGTGACCTGGACGGGGATTTCGTGCAACGCCGACCAGCGCTCGGCGACGCCCGCCAGCGCCTCGCTGAGCCGCGCCGCCCGCAGCGGCTCCGGACGCAGCGCGTGCACCGACCGCCGCGCCTCCCACAGGCTCTCCCTGGCCAGCTCGGTCGCGGCGGCGACGTGCCGGCGCCATCCCGGCGGGTCGTCGCCGGCGTGCTCGGCCGCGCGCAACTGGCTGATGACGCCGGTGAACCCCTGCGCCAGCGTGTCGTGGATCTCGCGCGCCATCCGCTGCCGCTCGTCCTGCACTCCGGCGTTGCGCGCCTGCGCCAGGAGCTGCTCCTGCAGGGCCGCGTTCTCCGCCAGCGAGGCGGCCAGCTTGCGGTTGGCCCCACGCGCCTCGTGGAGCGCGCGGTCGCGTTCCTCGTTCCGCTCGTCGTCGCGCCAGGCGAACCAGGCGAAGGCGCACATGGGGACGACGTTCGCGGCGATGATGGCGCCGTAGGTGGCCCAGCCGACGACCGTGGTCTTGTCGACGCCGTACGCCTGCGCCGTGCCCGCCACCGCGCCCACCGCGGCGATGCCGGCCGTCTGCCACGGCCACGGCAGGACGTGGAAGGCGTAGACGTAGACGGCGGGGGTGAAGAAGCCGAACCACGGCGACCGCACCACGAGGGCCGCCCAGAGCAGGATCACCACGGCGAGGAAGAGCGCCTTCACCGGCACACGCCCGCGCCCGGTGGGACGGGAGGCGTGGATTCCCGGCATCCACGCCGCCAGCAGCGCGGACAGGACGAGGTCGGTGAGGTGGGACTCGCCGGACGCCGACCGGTCGGCCACGGTGACCGCGGTCAGGAACGCCAGCAGCGCGTACGCCCCGACGGCCGTCAGCACGGGCCACCGTGTCATGGGATCGTTCATCCGCAACCCTCCTCCCCGGGAATCGCTCGTAGCGGACAATCTAACGCGGCACTGCGGTCAGCCCGCCCGGGGCGGCTCGACGGCCAGGGCGTGCCTGAAGACGTTGCGCGGGTCCCACGCGGCCTTCACCCGCTGCAGGCGCGGGTAGTTGTCCTTGTAGTAGAGCGTCTGCGCGGACACTCCCGAGGTGTTCCACCGCGGGTCGGCCAGGTCGGCGTCGGCGTAGTTGATGTAGGAGCCGTCGTTGACCTCGCCGGGCACGGGCACGCCGCCGCTGTCGGCGTACACGTCGCGGTAGAAGCGGCGCACCCAGGCGAGGTTGGCCGCGTCGTCCTTCTTCTCGCTCCAGATGGTCTGGTAGACCGCCTTCATCACCACGTCGCGCTGGGCGATCGCCGTGGCCTCCGGCTTGACCGCGCCGACCTGGCCGCCGTAGCCGATGAGCAGCAGGCCGGACTCCGGCCCGCCGGTGGTGTTCGTCAGGTTGCGGTGCACGGCCGCGAGCTGGGCCTCGGTGAAGCGGCGTCGCAGATAGCCGGCCTTGATCTTGTACCGGCGGGTGAGCACGTCGCCGGCCTCGCCGGTGCCCGGCCAGGTCATCGGGTGCAACCACGGCATCGTACGCTGCACGTCGAGCACCGGCGTCAGCCCGACGCCCTCGGTCACCGCGGACACGAACGCGCTCACCATGTCGTCCGCCTTGGGGAGGTCCGCATCGATCTGGGCGACCAGCATGGCGGTTCCACCGGCACGGTGCGAGAGATGGAGGATGCCGTACACCCCGGCGTACGGCGAGCCGGGCGCGCTGTTGCGCTCATGCCAGGTCCCGAAGTTGCGCAGCAGCCCGGTGAGCGCCTGTTCGGTCATGTGCTCCCAGGACCAGAAGATCGCCCGCTGCGACATCCGCTGCGGCGACGGCGGCAGCAGCGCGGACGGGTCGGCGCCGGTCGCGCCGGGTGAGCGCAGCCAGTACCGGGTGACCACGCCGAAGTTGCCGCCGCCACCGCCGGTGTGCGCCCACCACAGGTCATGGTTCGGGTCGCCGGGCTCGCGGGTGGCGACCACGGCGCGGGCGGTGCCGTCGCGGTCGGCCACCACGACCTCCACGCCGTACAGGTGATCCACCACCGAACCGTAGCGCCGTGACAGGGCGCCGTAGCCGCCGCCCGAGAAGTGCCCGCCGGCGCCCACCCCCGGGCAGCTGCCGGCCGGGATCGTCACGCCCCAGCCCTTGAACAACGTCCGGTACACGTGGCCGAGCGTCGCTCCCGGCTGCACGGCGAACGCTCGCCGGCGGGGATCGTAGGTGACCTCGTCCATCGGTGACAGGTCGAGCAGCATGCGTACCGCCGGGTCGCCGGTGAGGTTCTCGAAGCAGTGCCCGCCGCTGCGCGCCGCGATCAGCCTGCCGGAGCGCACCGCGTCCGACACAGCGCGTACCACCTGGTCGGTCGAGCCGCACACGCGGATCTCGTCCGGCCGGCCCGCGAACCGGAAGTTGTTGCCCCGCAACAAGGTGTCGTAACGGGGGTCACCAGGACGGATCAGCACCGGCCCGAACGCCGCCGAGCCCGATTCCGCCGACGCGGCCTGCGCACCCCACGTGCCGGCCGCCCCGGCGACCGCCCCCGTGACCGCTCCGGCACCCGCACCGGCGAGCAGCCCACGACGGCTGACCGCCGTGCGGCCGGGCTTCGCGCTCCCCCTGCTCACTTCCGACATGTGTCCGACTCCTTCCGACCGTCTGCATCGAGGTAGTCAGCCTTCCAACCGGACCGCGACGGGCACATCAGCTCATGTCATGAACCGGCGGCTGAACCCGCCGCCCCACCGGACGGCTGACCCGCCCCACCGGACGGCTGACCGCTCCGCCTGTTGAGCGGGCCGCTCCGGGTGGCGATGATCAGATGCCGGACTGGAGAAGGGGACTGTCGTGACTCCTCCGCTCCCTGAAGGGAGCGGCTTCTCGCTAAGCCGCTTCCGAAGCCTGGCGAAGGGCAAGCCCTGCCCTGAGGATGTTGACCGCCGCGTTCACGTCGGCGTGCGCGGTATGCCCGCACGCCGTACAGGCGAACACGGCCTGGCTGACGCGGTTCTCCTTCGCGCAGTGGCCGCAGGCGGCACACGTGCGGGAGGTGCTGGCGGGGTTGACTGCGATCAGCTCTCGACCGGCGCTTTCAGCCTTGTGCGCGAGGACCTGCAGGAACACCCCCCAACCCGCGTCGAGGATCGACTTGTTCAGGCCGGACTTGGCGGCCACGTTGCGTCCGGGCGCCTCTACGGTTCCGGACGCCGAGCGGGTCATGTTTGCGACCTGCAGCGCCTCGTGCACGATCACGTCGTGGTCGCGGACCAGCGCCAGCGCCGCCTTGTGCGCGCCGTCCAGGCGCTGCCGTCGCACCTTGGCGTGCAGGGTGGCCACCCGCGCGACCGCCTTACGGCGGCGCTTGGACCCGCGTTTCTTGCGGGCCAGGTCCCGCTGAGCGTCCGCGAGACGATCAGCGGTCGCGGCCAGGTGGCGCGGGTTGGCGACGTGCTCGCCGTCGCTCGTGGTGACGAGCGAGGCCACGCCCAGGTCGATGCCGGCCACGGCGCCTGTGGCGGGCAACGTCTCGGCGGGCACGTCGTCACACGACAGCACGACGTACCAGCGAGAGCCCTCGCGCTTCACCGCGATCGTCTTCACCCGGCCTTCGACGGGCCGGTGCTGGTGGACGCGGACATGCCCGACGCCCTGCAACCGGACGTAGGTGGCGGACATGCCCGACGCCCTGCAACCGGACGTAGGTGGCGGTCGGGTGCCCGGGCTGGGAGTCCCACCGGCAGCCGTCGCCGTCTTTGGGCCACTCCACCGTGTCGAACCAGCCGCGTCCCTTGAACCGGGGGAACCCGGGGGTGCGCCCGGCCTTGACACGCTCGAAGAACGAGCGGAACGCCTT
>NZ_SMLD01000177.1:0-18942 GCF_004352805.1 Nonomuraea mesophila | reverse complement strand
GGACCGGGGAGGTGGTGCATGCCGAGTTCGGTGGCTTCCGCGCGCACCTCGCCGAGCAGGTCGCCTGCCGTGCTCGCGTCGCCGGGCGCGTCTCGGGTCAGGAGGGCGTCGGCCAGGTGGGCGCGGGCGAGGAGGGACCATGGTCGCGCCTGCATGAGGTCGGCGGAGCGTCGTGCTGCCGTGAACCCCTCGACGGCGGCGTCCCACCGCCCCTCCGCGGCGTCGACCATGGCCAGCCAGAGATCGTAGGGGCCGCTGATGTCCCAGCCGAACAACGACACGGCCCAGCGCCCCCGATGCGGCTCCAGCGCGGCCCTGGCCTGGGCGCACAGCTCGGGGTCGCGGGTGGCGGCGGCGATCTGCGCCTGGAAGCGCAGCCACAGCGGCCTGGCCATACGGTGGCGCGGCTCGCCGTCGGCGAAGTGGCGAAGCGCCAGGTCGAGGTCGCCCGCCTGCAGGGCGGTCAGCGCCTCCAGCACCGCCAGGCACGGATGCTCCCGGCCTCTGAGATCGTGGAGCACCCGCTGCTGCTCCGTGACACGGCCCTGGAGCCACATCATCGCCCAGACGTGGTGGTCGATCATGGCGGTGAAGTGCTCGTGGTGTGTCATCGCCCGGACCTGGGGCAGCAGCGACTCGGCCTCGGCGAAGCGACCGGCGAGGGCGGCCAGGATGCCGGCGTCGATGTCGGCGGTCATGATGAGGTGTGAGCGCCCGTCGCGCCGGCTTCGCGCGGCGTAGTCGTGGAAGTGGTCGAGGTAGCGGGGGTCGCCCTGCTCGATCATGGCGACCCAGCGCAGTGCGGTGGCGAAGTGCTCCAGCTCGGGGTCGTTGGTGCGCCTGGCCACGCCGATCAGCTCGCCGGTCAGCGCCACCCGCTCGCCTGCCGTGCCGGGACCCCAGATGATGTCGTGCTGGGCCCACAGGCTGAACGTCAGCACCTCGTCGTCGCCGCCCCGCCTGGCTTGGGCGACCAGGTGCAGGATCAGGTCGAGGGCGAGCCGCTCGTCGGGCACCTGGCCGCCGACGAGCCGGGCGTGCGCCGCCTTCAGCAGGTCGCGGGCCTGGTCGAGGCCGTAGTGGGCGTGCAAGGTGAGCGCGACGCGGGCGGGCAGCTCGGGGTCGTCGAGGTCGCGGGCGATCGCGGCGGCCTCGTCGAGGACTTGCCGCGCCTGGTCGCGGTCGCCGAGGTGGGCGAGCTCCCTGCCCAGATCGAGAGCCATCATGGCGCGTCTGCGCGGGCCGGCCGCGGCGCTCAGGTCGTAGGCCCGGCGCAGGTGGCCGAGCTCCTCCTCACCGGCCAGCCGGCCTCGCGCGTCGCGGGAGGCGGCGAGCGTGAGGTCGATCGCCCGCTCAGGGTCGACGCGGTCACCGGCGAGCCGGGCGTGCCTGGCCAGGTCGCTCGGGAGCAGCCTGCCCGCCAGGCCGGGCGAGCCGTCGAGGGCGGCGACGACGGCGCCGTGCAGGTCGCGTGGGTCGTCGAGCGCGTCGTAGAGCGTCTCGCGCACCAGATCGTGGGCGAAGGCGAACACGCCGCCGCCCTTGGCCACCACGAGCCTGGCCACCACGGCCAGCTCCAGCAGCCGGTCGACGTGAGCCACGGGCGCGGCGACGACGGCGGCGAGCACCTGGCGGTGGAACTCGTTGCCGAGCACGGCCGCCGCGGGCAGCAGCTCGGACACGGGCCGGGGCAGCAGCGACAGCCGGCGCAGCAGCGCGTCGCGCACGCCGGGCGCGACGGCGCCGACCGAGCCGCCGCTGCGCCACAACCGGGCGGTCTGCTCGACGAAGAACGGGTTGCCGCCGGTGCGCAGGTGCACCTCCGCGGCCAGGTCGGGGGGCGGCTCGTGGCCGGCGGTGCGGCTCATGAGCGCCCGGACGCCCGCCAGGTCGAGCCCGGTCAGCGAGATGGTGGTGGCCCTGGCGACGAGCGGCGCCAGCAGGTCGCGCAGCGGATGGTCGACCGGCTCGACCTCGGCGTCGCGGTAGGTGGCGATCAGCAGCAGCCGCTCGAACCAGGTCTGCTGGGCCGCGAACTCCAGCAGCCGCAGCGAGGCCGGGTCGGCCACGTGGAGGTCCTCGATGACGATCACCACCGGACGCCGCTGCGACAACGCGACCAGCGCGGAGGTGACCGCGTCGTAGAGCCGGAAGCCGTCAGGGGTCTCGCTGCCCGGCGCCTCGCCGAGCAGCGCGGCCAGGCTGCCGCCCGCCGACTCCTCGGCCTGCGCCCATTCCGGCGGCTCGGCGACCCGGCGCAGCGCCCTGATGACCTGGACCCACGGCCAGTAGCCGGGCGCGTTGCCGGAATCCCAGCAGGCGCCGCCGACGACCAGCGCGCCCTGCCGTCTGGCCTCGCGGGCCGCGCTGGTGACGAGCGTGGTCTTGCCGATGCCGGCCTCTCCGGTCACCAGCACCAGGCCGCCGTGGCTGCCGAGCGCCCTGGAGATCTCGGCATGCAGCAGCGCGGCAGGGTGCTCCCTGCCGATCAGCTCGTGCGACGTGGCGTCCTGGGACATGGCGCTTGCACGGTATCCGGCCGTACCGACACTTTCCCAACGCCGGTGCGGGACACCGCTTCCTCCAGGTTCTCGTAGCCGGTGCCGGGCCGCTCTCCCTTCCTGCGGCCACGCACCATACCAGCTTTGCCAGGGTGGACTTATATAAACGCGCACTGATACAGTGCCGCGGCATGCACCCGTTCGACGTTCTCGGCGATCCTGTCCGGCGCCGGTTCGTTGCGTTACGGCCCGGACGAGCAGAGCTCCGGCAGGCGCGCCGCCGAGGTGCCGCCGGTGTGGGCTGGGATCTGGCGTTGCCGGGCTTGGGCCTGCACGGCTCGCCGGACCAGATCGCCACCACCGTTGCGTTTCTACGACCCCCAGGAGAGGCAGCATGACCCAGAAGACCACGACCTTCCTGATGTTCCAGAACGGCGACGCCGAGGAGGCCATGACGTTCTACATCTCGCTCTTCGACGACGCCAAGGTGGTGCACGTCGAACGCTTCGCAGCCGGGGAGCCCGGCCCGGAGGGCAAGATCAAGCACGCCACGTTCGCGCTGGCCGGCCAGGAGTACATGTGCATCGACAGCGACCAGCGGCACGCCTTCACCTTCACGCCGTCGATCTCGATCTACGTCGCGTGCGACACCGAGGAGGAGATCGACCGCCTGTACGCGGCGCTCGCCGAGGGCGGCGGGGAACTCATGCCCCTCGGCTCCTACGGCTTCAGCACCAAGTTCGGCTGGGTCAACGACCGCTTCGGGGTCTCCTGGCAGCTCAACCTCCCCTGATCCCTCGCGATCGTGCAGGTCGCCTGGTGAACGGGGCGTTCACCAGGCGACCTCCAGCGCGGTCATGCCGTACACGACGCTGAAGGAGCGGAAGTTCGTGCCCGTGTCGGCCACGCGCAGCTCGGGGAAGCGCTGGAGCAGGGCGGGGAAGGCGATGCGCATCTCCATGCGGGCCAGCGGGGCGCCGAGGCAGTGGTGTACGCCGTGGCCGAAGGCGAGGTGGCCGGGCGCGCCCCGCGTGATGTCGAGCGTGTCGGCGCCGGACATGAGCTCGGGGTCGCGGTTGGCGGCGGGCAGCGAGCAGATCACCAGTTCGCCCGCCCCGATGGCCTGGCCGCCGATCTCGACCTCGGTCGTCGTGATCTTGGTGGTGCCCGAGTGCACGATGCTGAGCCAGCGCAGCAGTTCCTCGACGGTGGCGTCGATGCGCTCGGGCTCCTTGCGCAGCAGTTCGAGCTGGTCGGGGTGGCGCAGGAGGGCGAGCGTGCCGAGGGAGAGCATGTTGGAGGTGGTCTCGTGCCCGGCGAACAGCAGCAGGCCGCCGATGCCGACCAGCTCGTCGGTGGTGAGGTCGTCGCCGTGTTCGCGGACGAGCATGCCGAGCAGTTCCTCGCCGGGGTCGGCCTGGATGCGGTTGACCAGTTCCTCCATGTAGGCGCGCTGCTCGAACTGCATGCGCAGCCGCTCGTCGCCGGGCACCGTCATGTCCAGCATCCTGCTGGTGCGGTACTGGAAGGTGTCGCGGTCCTCGTACGGCACCCCGAGCAGTTCGCAGATCACCAGCGACGGGATAGGCAGCGCGAATGACGACACCAGGTCGGCGGGTGCGCCGGCGCTCTCCATGGCGTCGAGGTGGTCGTCCACGATGCGCTTGATCCGCGGTTCGAGCCGGCGCATGCGGCGGATGGTGAACTCGCCGGTGAGCATCCTGCGCAGCCGGGTGTGCTCGGGCGGGTCGACGCCGAGCAGGTTGCCCGCGCGCACCTTGGCCAGCTGTTCCTCGGTCATCTTCGGCGATCCGGGCAGCCGCGCGATGCCCTGCGGCGCGATTCTGAACCGCTCGGAGTCGCCCAGGACCTCGCGTACGTCCGCGTAGCGGGTCACGAGCCAGGCTTCGTCGCCGAACGCCGTCGTGATGCGCTTGACCCGGTCGTCGTCACGCGCGGCCGTCAGCTCCGGCGAAGGGTCGAACTCCACCCGCCGCATGTGCAGTGGGACCGTCGAGGACATGAAACCCCCTGGATAGTCGCGGTATCGCGAGAACCGTAACAACCGGGGCGGGCACCCTCTAGAGCGATCATACGCATATACGTAAATGTTCTCCCTGCATCGCCCGGCGAAATATACGTTTCACACTAAAGATCCCTTTTGCCGCGCAGTGTGGGATGCCGATGATTTCTGCCCGGTAGCGATTACTTTGTCCGCGTACGGGAGTCTTCTCTCCGTACGAGCTGGTCTCCGGCACCCGCACCCACAGCAGGAGCGCACCCCACGATGACGAAGCACGGCAAAGACGTCTGGCCGCTGATCCACGCCGAGCGGGCGGCCCTCGCGGCGGATCTGGCGGAGCTGACCCGCGAACAGTGGGCCACGCCGTCGTTGTGCGCCGGGCTGACCGTGCGCGAGGTGCTCGCCCACCTCGCGTCCGGGGCGAGCCTCACTCCCCTGCGGTGGCTGGCGGGCGTGATCCGCTGCCGGTTCGACTTCGACAAGCAGGTCGCCATGCGGCTGGCCGAGCACCTGGGCGCGACCCCGAAGGACACGCTCGACGGTTTCCGGCGCGTCGTCACCAGCACGACCTCGCCGCCGCTCCCCGCCATCGCGATGCTCGGGGAGACGATCGTGCACGGCGAGGACATCCGCCGGCCGCTGGGCATCCGCCGCGACCACCCCATCGGTACGCTCACCCGCCTGGCGCGCTACTACCAGGGCTCCGATCTCGTCGTGGTCGCCAAGGGGCGGATCGGCGGTCTGCGGCTGGCCGCCACCGACGGCCCTTTCGCGACCGGCTCGGGGCCGCTCGTCTCCGGCACCACGCTGGCGCTGGTGATGGCGATGACCGGGCGCGCCGCCCACTGCGACGAGCTCGACGGCGACGGCGTCGCGACCCTGCGCGAGCGGTCGGGGTGAGTGGCCGGCTCAGCCCAGGGCCGCGCCGATGGCCGCCATGATCGGGATGGACAATCCCGTGGTCAGCAGTACGGCGCTGCGGGCGAGCCGCCGCCCGGTGTCGTACGTGACCGCGTACACGTAGATGTTCTGCGCCGTGGGCAGCGCCGCGAACAGGGTCGCCGCCAGCAGGTCGCCGCCCTCCAGCCCGAGGGCCAGGCGGGCGGTCAGGTAGGCGATGCCCGGCTGGGCGAACGACTTGAGCAGGATCACCAGGAAGACCTCCTTCCCGACACCGCCCTCGTCGGGAGCGGCGGGCGCGCGCTGGGAGCCGTACAGGCTGAGGCCGTAGGCGAGCAGCGCGACGGGCACGGCCGCGCCCCCGAGCAGCTCGATCGGGCGCATGAAGGTGACCGGCAGCGACGTCCCGGTCAGCGCGAAGGCCAGCCCGAGCAGCGAGGCGACCGTGAGGGGGTTGCGCAGCGGGAGCAGCAGCGCCGCACGGACCGACCTGGCGCCCTTGTCGAGGACGAGGAAGGAGACGGGGGTGAGGACGAGGATCTGGAAGAGCAGGATGGGTGCGACGAGAGCGCCGTCGCCGAGCACGTAGATGGAGATGGGGATGCCGAGGTTCCCGGCGTTGACGTAGGAGGCGGCGAGCGCGCCGATCGTCGACTCGCGCCGGTCCCTGCGCCAGATCATCCGCGCCACCAGCACGTACGCCGGCTGCACGCACGCGACGGCGACGATCTGGGTCAGCAGCACCGGCGAGAACAGCGAGCCCAGGTCCGCCCGCGACACGGTGGCGAACATCAGCGCGGGCGTCGCGACGAAGAACGCCAGCCGCGACAGGACCAGTTCGTCGCTCGCCCGCAGCAGCCCGCCCCAGCCGACGAGATAGCCGAGCACGGCGACGGACACCAGGGCGACGAACGCCGCGACAACCCCCGACAAGCCATAACCTCCGAAAACTGGACATCAGGAGCGTATCCGGACTGCCTCGGCAACAGTGACCGGCCTGAGGTCTACGCTGAGCGCATGCGCGTAGTGGTGATCGGCGGCAGCGGGCACATCGGCACCTATCTCATTCCCCGGCTCGTCGCCGCGGGCCACGACGTGGTCGCCGTGAGCAGGGGCAAGCGGGAGCCCTACACCCCGCACGCCGCCTGGCGCCGGGTCGAGCAGGTCACCGCCGACCGCACGGCGGAGGAGGCCGGCGGCACGTTCGGGCGGCGCGTCGCGGAGCTCGGCGGCGACGTCGTCATCGACCTGATCTGCTTCACGCAGGACAGCGCCAGGCACCTCGCGCAGGCGCTCACCGGCCGGGCGCGGCACTTCCTGCACTGCGGGACGATCTGGGTGCACGGCCCCAGCACGCGCGTGCCGGCGACCGAGGACCTGCCGCGCCGGCCCATCGCCGAATACGGCCGGCAGAAGGCCGCGATCGAGGCCTACCTGCTCGACCGGGCGCACCGCGACGGCTTCCCCGCCACCATCATCCATCCCGGCCACATCACCGGGCCGGGCTGGGTGCCGGTCAACCCGGCGGGCAACGTCAACCCGGCCGTCTTCCAGACGCTGGCCGACGGCGGCGCGCTGGCGCTGCCCAACCTGCGTGACTCCTCCGCCCCCTGGAGGGGCGGCTTCTCGCCCCGCTTGCGCGGGAGACGACGGCCAAGCCCTGACCGATGCCCGAAAGCACGAAGCCGATCCTATCCGGAGGTGGCGACAATGTCCGAGGATCCGCTACACCGGGCTCGAAGCCGTCTCCGAGGCGGTCGACCGGCTGGTCGCGGCGGGCACGATCGTCGCCGCGACCTGACGGGTCAGTTGGTCAGGGGGCCGAACTCCTTGCGTGTGTCGATCACGTCGCCGAACAGCTCCCACCGTTCGCCCTTGAACTCCATGAGCTGCATCGACTCGATCGGGAACCCGTCGCCCTGCCCGGTGTCCATCGTCACGCCGGGCAGCAGCATGTCGACCGCGATCCCCTTCATGTTGCGCACGGAGTCACGCAGACCCTCGCGGGTCGGGCAGGCGGCCGCCTCCATGGCCTTGTGGAAGCTGGCGGCCACGGCCCAGCCGAAGGTGTGGTACGGCACGTTGGGGTCGGCGCCCGGCGCGTACTGCTCCATCTTCTGCTTGTAGAGCTTCATCTCCGCGTCGTCCTGCCACGTCGGGTCGTTCGGGTCCTTGTAGTACGTACTGGACACGACGCCCTGGACGTTGTCGAAGCCGACGGGCTTCAGCACGGTGATCGAGGCGGCGACGTTGTTGACGATGTGCAGCGGGTTCCACTTGGTGTTCTTGGCGTCGGCGGCCAGCGCCTGCGAGCCGAACTTGGGCGTCGTGACGTTGAGGAACACATCGGCCTTCGACTGGGCGAGGTTGCGCATCTGCGGGTCGACGCTCGGGTCGCTCACCTCGTAGCTCTGCTCGGCCACGACCTTGACCTGGGTGCCCTCGATGGCCCGCTTGAAGCCGCCGAGCAGGTCCTCGCCGAAGTCGTCGTTCTGGTAGAGGACCGCGACCGTGGCGTCCGGCCGCTCCTTCTTGAGGTACTGGGCGTAGACGCGGGCCTCGGAGATGTAGTTGGGCTGCCAGCCGATGGTCCACGGGTGCTCGGTGTCGGCGCCCCACTTGGAGGCGCCCGTGGCGACGAAGATCTGCGGCACCTTGCGCTGGTCGGTGTAGTCCCAGGTCGCCGTGGTCGACGGGGTGCCGAGCGTCTGGAACAGGGCGAACACCTGCTCCTGCTCGACCAGCCTGCGCGCCTCCTCGACGGCCTTCGGCGGCTGGTAGCCGTCGTCGCGGACGATGAACTCGACCTTGCGCCCGCCGATGCCGTTCTTCTCGGCGTTGACGTAGTCGAAGTACGCCTTGATGCCCTTGGGGATGTCCCCGTAGGCGGAGGCGGGGCCGGACAGCGGGTAGATGCCGCCCAGCTTGATGCTGTCGCCGGTGATGCCGGTCGTCTGCTGCCCCTGGCACTGGCCGCCCGACGTGGCCGTGCCCGTGGCAGCGCCCTGGTCCCGCCCCCCGCATGCGGCGACGGCGAGCACGAGCAGCGCCGTACAGCCGATCGCAGATAGTCGCATCCCTCTTACTCCTTCCGGGGAATCTTCCTGATCAAGCGCCCGGCCAGCCCGGCCAGCCCCGTCGGGGCCACGTACATCACCGCGATGATCAGCAGGCCGAAGATGACGCCGGGCGCGGCGTCGTTGATGTCCTGTGCGATGCCGGGCACGAACATCACGAACAAGCCCCCGAGCACCGGGCCGGACATCGAGCCGAGCCCGCCGACGACCAGGCCGGCCAGCAGCGTGATCGACAGGTTGACGGTGAACGAGTCGGGCGAGACGAACCCGATCACCCACGTGTAGAGGCAGCCGGCCGTCCCGGCGAACATGGCGCTCCAGGCGAAGGCGAGCGTCTTGTGCACCGACAGCCGCACGCCCATGACCTCGGCCGCGCCCTCGTTGTCCCTGATGGCGTGCAGCGCCCGGCCGACGCGCGAGCGCAGCAGGCCGGCGCAGAGCAGGAACGCGACGACGGCGACGGCCAGGATGAGGAAGTACAGCCACTGGTCCTCGGCCAGCCCGCTCCACGCGGGCGGCGCCGGCTTGGCGAGGGTCAGCCCCATAGAGCCGCCGGTCAGGTCCTCGAACCGCTTGAGCAGCGGGACGAGGAAGATCGCGATGGCGAGCGTCACGAGCGCCAGGTACAGGCCGCGCAGCCGCATGGCCGGCACCCCGAACGCCAGGCCGAGCAGGAACGCCGCCCCGGCCGCGACGGGCAGGGTCAGCGGGTACGGCAACGAAAGGCGATCGAGCAGGATGGCGGCCGTGTACGCGCCCACGGCGAAGAACGCGCCGTGGCCGAGCGAGATCTGCCCGGCGTGCCCGACCAGCAGGTTCAGCCCGAGCAGCGCGACCGCGTAGACCAGCACCATGGTGAGCTGGAAGACGTGGAACGGCACGAGCTGGAACGGCGCGTAGCAGGCGGCCGCGGCGAGCAGCGCGGCCGCGCCCCACCGCCGGCGCGGCGACCGCCACCACTCGGCGGGCCGCGGCGGGGCGGACGGCGCCGTGGTCCGTTCCTGGGCGGCGTTCGTGTCCGTGGGATTGCTCATGCCCGCTCCACCACCGCTCGCCCGAACAGCCCCTGGGGCCGCAGCAGCAGCACGCCGAGAATGATCACCAGCGGCACCCCGACCTTGAGGTCGGATCCGATGAACCCGACGTACGCCCCGGCCAGCGTCTCCGCGACGCCGACGATCAGACCGCCGACGACCGCGCCCACCGGGCTGTCGAACCCGCCGAGCGTGGCCGCCGCGAACGCGTAGATGAGGACGCCGCCCATCATGTTGGGTTCGAGGAACAGCAGCGGCGCCACGAGCACCCCCGACACCGCGCCCACGGTCGAGGCGAGCCCCCACCCGAGGGCGAGCGTCCAGCCCACCCGGATGCCGACCAGCCGCGCGGACTCGGGGTTGGCCGCCACCGCCCGCATCCCGAGGCCGATCTTGGTGTGCCGGAACAGCAGGTACAGCAGTCCCATGACGAGGCCCACGACGGCGAGCACGCCGAGCGTGGAGAAGCCGATGCTGATCCCGCCCGCTTCCAGCGCCCCGGCGGGGAACGGGTTCGGGAAGTCCTTGATGAGGAACGTCCAGATCCACCCGGCGGCGGCGTTGACGAAGATGAACAGCCCCACGGTGACGATCACCAGGGTCAGCTCGGGGGCGCCCTCGACGGGCCGGATGATGACCCGTTCGATGAGCATGCCGCCCGCGAACGACACCGCCAGCGTGAGCACCAGCGCCAGCCAGAACGGCAACCCGGCGGCCGTGAGCTGCCAGGCGATGTAGGTGGAGAACATGGCCAGCTCGCCCTGGGCGAAGTTCACGATGCCGGTGAACTGGTAGATCAGCACGAGGGCGAGGGCCAGGCTGGCGTAGATGGCGCCCGCGCCGAGCCCCTGGACGAGCTGCTGCAGGAATCCGGCCATCGGCTACACCCGGTACCCGAGGTAGGACTGGGCGACCTGCTCGTCGGCCCTGATCTCGTCGGCCGTGCCCGACAGGACGATCCGCCCGGTCTCCAGGACGTGCGCCTGCTGGGCGATGCCGAGGGCGAGATGGGCGTTCTGCTCGACGACGACCACGGTGGTTCGCTCCTCTGCGTTGATGGCCTGGACGATGCGGAACAACTCCCGGGTGACCAGCGGGGCCAGGCCGAGCGACGGCTCGTCGAGCAGCAGCAGCCGGGGGCGCGACATGAGGGCCCGGCCGATGGCCAGCATCTGCTGCTCGCCGCCGCTGAGGCTGCCCGCGGCCTGCTTGAGCCGGGTCTTCAGCACCGGGAAATAGCCGTGTATGCGGTCGAGGTCGGCCTCCAGCCCGGCGCCGCGCCTGCGGACGAAGGCGCCGAGCCGCAGGTTCTCCTCCACGGTGAGCGGCATGAACGTGCCGCGCCCCTCGGGGACGTGGGCGACGCCCTGCCGGGCGAGCGTGTCGGGCGGGCGCCCGGTCAGGTCGGCGCCGCCCAGGGTGACCGTGCCGCGCGCCCTGATCATGCCGGACAGCGCCCTGAGCAGCGTGGTCTTGCCCGCGCCGTTCGGCCCGAGTATCGCGCAGATCTCGCCTTCGCCGACGGTCAGGCTCACGCCGTGGAGCACGCGGGCGTCGCCGTACCCGGCCGTCAGGTCCCGCACCACCAGGTGGGTCATGGCGCCGTCCCCAGGTAGGCCTCGATGACGCCGGCATCGCGCTGCACCTCGGCGGGCGGCCCTTCGGCGATCTTGCGGCCGAAGTCCAGGCAGACGATGCGCTCGCAGATCCCCATGACGAACCCCATGTGGTGCTCGACCACGATCACGGTCAGGTCGTGCTCGGTGCGCAGC
Source organism: Nonomuraea mesophila (assembly GCF_004352805.1). NCBI lineage: Bacteria > Bacillati > Actinomycetota > Actinomycetes > Streptosporangiales > Streptosporangiaceae > Nonomuraea > Nonomuraea mesophila. Next base: position 7,635 of record NZ_SMLD01000177.1, on the reverse strand, counting down.
GCGTTCAGCGTGCTCGCGAACTCCTCGACCTCGGCCGCGTTCAGGCCGTTCACCGGCTCGTCGAGGAGCAGCAGCCGGGGGCGGCCGATGAGCGCGCGGGCCAGCTCGACCCGCTTGAGCGTCCCGAACGGCAGCCCGGTCGCCGGATGCCCGGCCACCCCGGTGAGTCCGAGCCGCTCCAGGACCCCGTCGGCGTCGGCGAGCAGCGCACGCTCCTCGCGGCGCACGCCCGGCAGGCGCAGCGCGGCCGACAGGAAGCCGGCGCGGCCCCGGTGGTGCGCGCCGACGAGCACGTTGTCGCGTACGGACAGGCGCGGGAACAGGCCGAGATTCTGGAACGTCCTCGCGATGCCGAGCCCGGCGATCGCGTGCGGGGCCACGGCCGTCAGGTCGCCGCCCTCGTACGTGATGGTTCCCGAGCCGGGCTCGTACCGCCGGGTCAGGCAGTTGAACAGGGTGGTCTTGCCGGCGCCGTTCGGCCCGATGAGCCCCACCATCTCGCCGCGCCCCACGTCGAAGCCCACGCCGTCCAGTGCCGTGATGCCCCCGAAGCGAACGGTAAGATCGTGTACCTCCAGCATCCGGCCTCCTGGAGAACAATGTTCTGAAGTTGGGCTCAGCGTAGGATCCGGCCGTGAAGCGCCGCATTGGGCACGGTGACCCAAGATGTTTCAGGCGAGTTGTCCTCTGAGCACAGCGTGGGTCTCATACCGGTTACGCCCGTTGACCGCCCGCCGATGGCCATGGATCATCCCGGCATGTCCAGTGGTTCCAGCACGGAAACGCTCACTGGTGCGGAGGCGGTCCGCGTACAACGCACGCGCATCCTCTCCGAACTGCTCGGCGACCTCCAGTCCCTGGCCGCCGCCGCGGTCGCCACCATGCGGGAGGAGATTCCCGCCTACGCGGCGCAGAGCCCCGACTTCCACGCGGACGTGCGCGACCAGGTGGTCAAGCACTACCGCGCCAAGCTGGCCGTGCTGCTGGAGGAGCGCACGGTCACGTTCGAGGACATCGCCTTCACCCGGCGGGCGTCGATGCGCAGGGCCAGGGCGGGAGTGGAACTGGCCGACTACATCAACGCGTTCCGGGTCGGGCAGCAGGTGTTCTGGCAGTCGGTGGTGGACCGGGCCGGGCACACGCCGGCCGGCCGGGAGGCGGCCCTGTCGCTGGCGTCCCCGCTGATGCGCTACTGCGACTTCGCCAGCACGCACGCGGCCAACGCCTACATGGAGTTCCAGCAGTACGCCGCCGCCGAGGCGGTCCGCGAGAGCCGCGACCTGCTGGAGACGCTGCTGGCCGGCGGGGTGCCGACGCGCGGCAGGGAACTGGCCGCGGCGCAGGCGCACGGCCTGGCGTCCCGTACACCGCTGCTCGTCGTCGTCGCGGCGCTGGCCGGCTCGCCCTCCGCGGTGACGACCGGCCCCGACCGGGGGGCCGACGCGCGCCACGCGGCCTGCGCGGCCATCGCCAGGACCGGCGGCAACGGCACCCGTACGCTCTCGGTCGTACGCCAGTCGGAGATCGTGGCGATCCCCGTGCTCGGCCCCGGCGCGGACCCGGGCGGGCTCTGCGACCGGCTGCAGGAGGTGCTGGAGAGCCTGGCGGGCGAGGGCGTCCGGCTGGCCATGGGCATCAGCACCGTGGCGGCGGGCCCCGCGCAGATCCCGCAGGCCTACCAGGAGGCCAGGGCGGTGCTGGACTTCGTGCCCGAGGAGGGCGGCGTGGCGGCGCTGCCGAGGATCACGCCGTTCCAGTATCTGGCGCTGAAGGCCGACGACACCGCCCGTCACCTGGTCGATCCGCGCATCACGGCGCTGCTGTCGGAGGACCGCGCGCGCGGCGGCGTGCTCACGGCCACGATCAGGGCGTTCGCCGCCGCCGACCTCAACCTGCGGGCCGCGGCCGAGCAGTTGCAGATCCATCCCAACACCGCTCAATACCGCATGCGGCGGATCCAGGAGCGCACCGGGCGGAGCCTGCGCTCCATCAACGATCTTGTCGATCTGCTCGTCGCGATCGCTCTCCAGGACGCCCTGCCGACCAATTCCGGCCGGGAAAGACTGGCCACCGCGACCAATGAGGGGCGTGGGAGAGCGGACGTACGGTCTTCCCATGAACCTCGCTGACCGGCTCCTCACCACCGCCGAGCGGCTCGGTGGCAGAGCGGTTCTCACCCTGGACGAGGCGGAGCTCACCTACGGAGGGCTCGAGGAGCTGAGCGCCCGGCTCGCGGGGCTGTTGCGCTGCCGCGGGATCGGTCCGGGCGACCGCGTCGCGATCATGCTGCCCAACGTGCCCGAGTTCGGCGTGGTCTACTACGGGGTGCTGCGGGTCGGAGCCGTGGTGGTGCCGCTCGACCCGCTGCTGAAGCGCCGCGAGATCGCGGCGTACCTGGGCGGCTGCGGGGCGCGGCTGCTGATCGCCTGGCACGCGTTCGCGGAGACGGCGGAGGCGGGCTCGGCGGGTACGAAGGCCGACTGTTTCTTCGTCGTGCCCGAGGAGTTCCGCAGGTTGTTGCGCCAGGTCGCGCCCGACCGCGACGTCGCCGCCACGCACGACGACGACACCGCGGTCATCCACTACACCTCCGGCACCACCGGGCGGCCGAAGGGTGTGGAACTGTCCCACGCCAACCTGGCCGGCAACGCCGTGACCGTGGCCCGCATGCACGCGCTCGGCGTGGACGACGTGGTGCTCGGGGCGCTGCCGCTCTACCACACGTTCGGCCAGACCTGCGCGCTCAACGCGACCGTGCAGGCGGGCGCGCGGCTGACGCTGCTGCGCCGCTTCGAGGCGGGCCGCGCGCTGGAGGTCATCCGGCGCGACGGCGTGACGGTCTTCCAGGGCGTGCCGACCATGTTCATCGCGCTGCTCGACCATCCCGGCGCCTCCGACCTGTCGATGCTGCGGGTCTGCGCCTCCGGCGGGGCGGCGCTGCCGCTCGACGTGCTGCGGGCCTACGAGACCCGGTTCGGCTGCGAGATCATCGAGGGGTACGGCCTGAGCGAGACCTCCCCTGTGGCCGCGGCCAACCGCGGTGGCCTCCACCGAAGGCCCGGCTCGATCGGCTGGCCCATCAGGGGCGTCGAGATGAAGATCGTCGACGAGGACGGCGCCGAGACCCCGCCCGGCGAGATCGGCGAGGTCGTCGTCCGCGGCCCCAACGTGATGAAGGGCTACTGGAACGACCCCGCCGCCACGGCCGAGGCCATCCGCGACGGCTGGTTCCACACCGGCGACCTCGGCCGGGTCGACGAGGACGGCTACTTCTTCCTGGTCGACCGCCGCCGCGACGTGATCATCCGCGGCGGCTACACGGTCTACCCGCGCGAGGTCGAAGAGGTCCTGTACGAGCACCCCGCCGTACGCCAGGCGGCGGTGTACGGCGTGCCGCATCCCGAGCTCGGCGAGGAGATCGAGGCGGCGGTCGCCCTGCGCGCCCCGGTGACCCGCGAGGACCTGCGCGACTTCGTCAAGGAACGGATGGCCGCCTACAAATACCCCCGGCGGTTGTCGTTCGTGGACGAGCTGCCGTTGAGCCCCACGGGCAAGATCCTCAAGCGCGCCCTCGCCCGTACGCCCTCCGGCGGCTGAGCCACGGGCGGTTCAGCCGTACATCCCGAGGACGTACGCGCCCGGCACCAGCGCCACGGTCAGGGCGACGGCCTGCCATCGGGGCGCGGGGCCGTCCTTCAGCACGCCGGCCCCGAAGGGCACCAGGGCGACGGCGAGCCCCGCCAGGGCGGCCAGCGAGATCGGGTCGCTGGTGCCCTTCAGCACGCCCAGCGGCAGCGCGAGCCCGAGTGCCAGCGCCACGCACCTGAGCGTCCCGAGTGCCTTGGAGCGGTAGGCGCCGATGGCGAGCACGACCCAGCCGGCCATGATGCAGACGCTGACCGCCTTGAAGACGTGGAAGGCGCCGTACGTGTCCGCGACCGCCCGCTGCGCCGCCTCCAGGCCGAGGACGTCCACCAGCTGGAAGGCCAGATGGCTCACCCCCGCGTGGAAGACCCGCCCGAACAGCCCGAGCACGACCAGCGTGGCGCCCCACCGGGCCAGGCCGGGGTGCGTGGCGGCGATGCGCCGGGCCAGCCCGGTGGCCGCCGGCCACAGCAGCACGACGCCGGCGGTGAACAGGGCGTAGGACACGGCCATCCGGCCGGGATCGGCGGCGTAGGCGGCGAGTTGGCCGGGGAAGAAGTCGTCCTCGCCGATCCTGGTGAGCACTCCCGCGATGAGGAGCGGCGGCCCGAGCAGCGCCCCCGTGCCCTCCACCCAGCGGCCGGGAACCATCCGTGTGATCGTCATGCCGTCCAGTGAACCGGCGGCGCGGCCGGCGCACACGGGCGCGCGGGCGAGACCTGGTGGTGGTGCCTGCGCTAGCTCCGTCAGGTGAAGGGCCGGGCGACGTGGTCGAGGGTCTCGTTCATCACGTCGATGAGCGTGCGGGACTCCTGCTCGTCGTTCCACCGGTGCGCGGCCACGCGCAACCCCACGAGGAAGGCCGCCGCCATCACGAGGGGCGGCACGCCGCTCTCCCGCTCGGCGAGCGCCTCCGACAGGTCGCGTTCGAGTGCGGCGTGGTTGGCGAGCTGGCGGGCCAGCAACGACGGATGCTGCCGGGCGAGCCGGGTGCGCTGCGCCCACTCGCGTTCGGGCTCGCCCATCTCCTGGTAGAGCTCCTCGGTCGCGCCGCGCAGCGCCTGCCAGGCTCCGAGCGCGGGCGGCTGGGCGCGGACCTTGCGCAGGAGGGTGCGGAAGCGCTGCTCCTCGCCGTAGAGGACCGCGTCCTCCTTGCCCGCGAAGTAGTTGGAGAACGTGCGGCGCGAGATGTTGGCCGCGTCGGCGATCGACTCGACGGTGACGTGGTCGAGCCCGTGCTCGACGACGAGCCGGAGCGCGGCCTCGTGCACGGCCTGCCGCGTCGCGGCCTTCTTGCGCTCGCGCAACCCCACCGTGGTCTCCATTGTCCGCTCACTCTACCGCCCGGGAATATATGCTCAATGAGAAAAGTTGCTCACTCGGCATCTATTTACCCGAGACCTTAGGGGAGGTCGCGCGTGAGCGCACCCACGGCTCCGGCTCCGACGGAACCGATGACACACCGGCAGATCATGGAGGCCCTGAGCGGGCTGCTGCTCGTGTTGTTCGTCGCCATGATCAGCGCAACCATCGTGTCGGTGGCGCTGCCGCAGATCGTCGGCGCGCTCAAAGGCACCCAGTCGCAGTACACGTGGGTCGTGACCGCGTCGCTGCTCGCGTCCACGGCTTCGACGCCGATCTGGGGCAAGCTGGCCGACCTGTTCAGCAAGAAGCTGCTGCTCCAGATCTCCATCGGGATCTTCATGGTCAGCTCGCTGGCCTGCGGCTTCGCCCAGGACACCGGCCAGCTCATCGCCTTCCGCGCGATCCAGGGCCTCGGCATGGGCGCGCTCCAGGTGCTGGTGCAGGTCGTCATCGCGGCGATGATCAGCCCGAAGGACCGCGGCAAGTACAACGGCTACCTCGGCGGCGTCATGGCCGTCGCCACCGTGGGCGGGCCGCTGCTCGGCGGCCTGATCGCCGACACCTCCTGGCTGGGCTGGCGGTGGTGCTTCTTCATCGCGGTGCCGTTCACCGTGATCGCCTTCTTCATGCTGCACAAGACGCTGCACGTCGTCTCCGTACGCCGCCCCGACGTCAAGATCGACTACGTGGGCGCCACCCTGATCGCCGCCGGCGTCAGCGTCCTGCTCATCTGGGTCACCTTCGTGGACAACTCGTTCGCCTGGCTCTCCTGGCAGACCGCCGCGATGGCCGGCGGCGGCGCGCTCCTGCTCGTGGCGGCCACCTGGGTCGAGTCGGTGGTCAAGGAGCCGGTCGTGCCGCTGCACGTCGTACGCCGGCGCACCCCCGCACTCGCCATCGTCGCCAGCCTCGCGGTCGGCATGGCCATGTTCGGCGGCTCCGTCTTCCTCGGCCAGTACTTCCAGACCGGCCGCGGCTACAGCCCCACCGAGGCGGGACTGCTCACCATCCCCATGATGCTCGGCGTGCTGGTCTCCTCGACGATCAGCGGGCGCATGGTGTCGCGGAGCGGCAACGTCAAGCCGTACATCGTGGTCGGCTCCATCGTGCTCACCGTCGGCTTCCTCGGGTTGTCCACGATCGACCACCAGACCCCGCTGCTCCTCATCGCCGGTGCGATGGTGCTGGTCGGCGCCGGGGTCGGCATGTCGATGCAGAACCTCGTCCTCGCCATCCAGAACACCGTCCCCCTCAGCGAACTGGGGGCGGCCAGCGGCGCGATCACGTTCTTCCGCTCGCTCGGCGGCACCATCGGCGTGTCCGTGCTCGGCGCCGTCCTCGCCAACCGCGTCGCGGCCGGCATCAACGAGGGACTGGTCAAGGCGGGCATCGACCCGGCCAAGGCGGCGGCGGGCGGCACCGGCACCCTCGACATCCAGGCGCTGCCGGAGCCGTTCAAGGCCATCGTGAGCACCGCCTACGGCGACGCCACCGGCCACATCTTCCTGTTCTCGGCGGGCATCGCCGTGGTCGGCGTGATCGCCGCGCTCTTCCTCAAGCCGGTCAAGCTCCGTGACAGCCTCGACCTGCCGGCCCCCGGACAGCCGAAGGAGCCCGTCGCCCGGTAGCGGCGGCCCGCCCGGCAGGCCAGGCGAGGGGGGAGAATCGGACTCGTGCAGTTCGGCATCCTGGGCCCGCTCGTGGTGCGTTCGCCGGACGGCGACGAGGTCGCCGCCGGCGGCCCCCGCCCCCGTGCCCTGCTCGCGCTGCTGCTGCTCGACGCGGGCCGGCTGGTCGGCGTCGATCGCCTCATCGACGGCCAGTACGGCGACCGGCCGCCCGCCGGCGCCGCCAACGCCGTCCAGGCGCAGGTCTCCCGCCTCAGGCGACGCCTGCCTGCCGGCCTGATCGAGTTCCACGGGTCCGGATACCGGCTGGCGATCTCGCCCGACGACGTGGACGCCCACCGCTTCGAACGGCTCGCCAGGGAAGGGCGGCGGCTGCTGGCCGCGGGCAGGCCCTCCCCGGCCGCCGCCGTGCTCAGGGAGGCGCTGGACCTGTGGCGGGGACCGGCGCTGGCCGACGTGGCCGGCGCGCCGTTCGCCGCCCCTCAGGCGCTGCGGCTGGAGGAGCTGCGGCTCGCCGCCACGGAGGACCTGCTGGAGGCGGAGCTGGCCCTGCCCGAGGGCAACCCGGTGGCCGCGCTGCGCGAGCTCGTCACCGCGCACCCGCTGCGCGAACGGCCGCGCGGGCTGCTGATGCGGGCGCTGCACGCGGCGGGCCGGCAGGCGGAGGCGCTGGCGGTGTTCGACGACGTACGGCGGCTGCTGGCCCGCGAGCTGGGCGCTGACCCGTCACCCGAGCTGGCGGCGCTGCACCTGGAGATCCTGCGCGGTGAGCGGCACCGGGAGCGCACGGCACGCACCGGCCCGCCCGCGCAGCTGACCAGCTTCGTCGGGCGCGAGGACGAACTGGCACGGCTGGCGGCCCTGCGCGCGACCCGCCTGGTCACCATCGTCGGCCCCGGCGGCACCGGCAAGACCCGCCTGGCCGTCGAGGCGGCCACCCGCCGCACCGGCGACATCTGCTTCGCCGACCTCTCCCTCGCGGACTGTGGGCGGGACG
>NZ_SMLD01000176.1:0-18988 GCF_004352805.1 Nonomuraea mesophila | reverse complement strand
GGCACGGGCGGCGCGGGCGGACGGGCGGCATGGGTGCGCCCGGGGGATCAGCTTGCCTGGCTCACCGTGGACATGTTGAAGTCGGGCACCCGCACCGGCGGCATGACCGTGCGCTGGAAGTAGTCGCCCCACTCCCTCGGCAGCGTGCGTTCGCCGGCTCCCACTTCCGCCAGCCGCCCCAGCAGGTCGACCGGGCTCTCGTTGAAGCGGAAGTTGTTCACCTCGCCCACGATCTCGCCGTGCTCGACGAGGTAGACGCCGTCCCGGGTCAGCCCGGTCAGCAGCAGTGTCTGCGGGTCGACCTCGCGGATGTACCACAAGCACGTGACCAGCAGCCCCCGCCTGGTGGAGGCGACCATCTCGTCCAGTGACCTGCCGTCGCCGGGGCCCGACATGATCAGGTTGTCGATGCCCGGCGTCACCGGGAGCCCGCTCAGCTCCGCCGAGTAGCGGGTCTGCAGCAGCGCGCCGAGGCGGCCGTCGGTGATCCAGCCGGTCGGCCCCAGGGGCAGCCCGTTGTCGAAGACCGAGCTGTCCCTGTCGGAGGCGTGGGCCATCAGGAACGGCGCGCACTCGATGCCCGCGGCCCCCGGGTCGCTCGACAGCGAGACGGGCAGCGTGGCCAGCTGCTCGCCCACCCGGGTGCCCCCGCCGGGCTTGGCGAACACCGAACGCCCGTCGAGCGCGTCGCGGGCGCCCGACGACCAGAACATGTAGATCATGAGGTCGGCCACCGCGCTCGGCGGCAGCAGCGTCTCGTAGCGGCCGGCGGGCAGGTCGACCCGCGTCTTGGCCCACTCCAGCCGCCGGGCCAGGGAGGACCCGAGCGCCGCCACGTCGACGTCGGTGAAGTCGGGCGTGGACACGCCGGTCCACGTGGAGCGCTTCATGTCGGCCGACTTGGCGTTGAGCTCGAGCCGACCGGCCGGCTGGTCGTGGCGCAGCCGCAGGCCCGTGGAGGAGCCGAGGAACGTCGTGTTCAGCGAGTGTTCCGCGAACCCGTACAGCTTGCCTGCGCCCGCCTCCGCGGCGGCGAACGCGTCGCCGAGCGCGGGCGCCAGCTCCCCGAACACCCCGATGTCGGTCGGGCGCACCGGCTCGCTCCAGCCGGGCGACGCGGGGATGCCCGCCACGAGGCCGCGGGCGTCGTCGGCGGGCCGGGCGTCACGTGCGGCCGCGTCGGCCGCGGCCACCACGTCGGCGAGCTGGTCCTCGCGTACGGCCGATCGCGACACCACCCCGACGCCCTGCCCCGCGATCGAGATCACGGTCAGCCGCGAGGAGCGGGCGACGCCGTTCGTGGTCAGCGTGTTGCCCGCGAACCGCAGGTTGGCCGTGGACCCTTCGTCCACCAGCACCACGCAGCCGTCGTTGCGGGAGAGCTCCAGGGCCCTGTCCACCATGTCCTGAGGGGAGACGGGGCTCCCCACGGAGCCGCGCCCGCCGGTCCGTTCGCCGCGCTCGTTCACTTGCCGCCCTCCTGCACCGTGTTGAGGATCCGTACGCCCCGGAAGAGCGCCGACGGGCAGCCGTGGCTGACCGGCGCGACCTGCCCCGGCTGGCCCTTGCCGCAGTTGAACGCGCCGCCCAGCACGTAGGTCTGCGGCCCGCCCACGGCCTCCATCGACTGCCAGAAGTCGGTCGTCGTCGCCTGGTAGGCGAAGTCCCTGACCTGCCCGGCCAGCTTCCCGTTCGAGATTCTGTACGCCCGCTGCCCCGTGAACTGGAAGTTGTAGCGCTGCATGTCGATCGACCAGCTCTTGTCGCCGACGATGTAAAGGCCCCGCTCGACGCCCGCGATGAGCTCGTCGGTCGAGGGCCCGCCGGGGGCCGGAACCAGCGACACGTTGGCCATGCGCTGGATCGGCATGTGGCCGGGCGAGTCGGCGAACGCGCAGCCGTTGGACCGCCCGAACCCCTTCATCAGTGCCATCCGCCGGTCGAGCTGGTAGCCGACCAGGATGCCGTCGCGCACGATGTCGAAGCTCTGCCCCTGTACGCCCTCGTCGTCGTAACCGATCGTGGCCAGGCCGTGCGTGACCGTGCGGTCGCCGGTGACATTCATCAGCGGTGAGCCGTAGACCAGCTCGCCCAGCTGGTCGAACGTGGCGAAGCTGGTGCCGGCGTAGGCCGCCTCGTAGCCGAGCGCCCGGTCGAGCTCGGTGGCGTGGCCGATCGACTCGTGGATCGTCAGCCACAGGTTGGACGGGTCGATCACCAGGTCGTAGTCCTCGGCCTCGACCGAGGGCGCGGCCAGCTTCTCCGCGAGCAGTTCGGGCAGCCGGTCCAGCTCGCCCTGCCAGTCCCAGTGGGCGCCCGTCAGGTATTCGTAGCCCCTGCCGGCCGGCGGCGCGAGGGTCGACATGTCGTCGAACCCTTGCTCGGCGCCCTTCATCGCGTTGAGCCTGGGGTGGATCCGCACCCGCTGCTGCGTGGTGGCCGTGCCGGTCGTGTCGGCGTAGAACTTCTGCTCCTTGACCTGCAGCAGCCGCGCCGAGACGTGGTCGGTCCCCTTGAGCAGCCCGGCCGACCAGTCGGCCAGCAGGCCCACCTTGTCGGCCGAGGGCACCTCGAACGGGTCGACGTCGTACGCCGACACCCACACCGTGTCGGCGTGCACCGGCTCCGGCGCCAGCTCGATGGGCTCCCTGTTGAGGGGGGCGCTCACCTCCGCCACCCGCACCGCCTGCTCGGCCACCACCGCGGCGGCCTCAGGGGTCAGGTGGATGCCGGCGGCGAACCCCCATGTGCCACCCTTGACGACGCGTACGGCGTAGCCCAGGTCGTCGGCGTCCATGGCGCCTTCGAGCCGGGCGTCGTAGAGGCTCAGCGTCTCGGCCCTGACGCGTTCGAGCCGGAAGTCGGCGTGCTCGGCGCCGAGGTCGCGAGCGCGTTGCAGGGCGGCGTCCGCGAGCTGCCGCAACGGCAGCTCCAGGAAATCGGGATCGATCTGGCGCATGTCCACGATCCTAACCCTGCGATCTTGTGTCTCCCGGACAAGCGCATACCCGCCGGTAGGAGATAGCGTCAGGTGTCATGGCACGCTCTGTACTCGTCACCGGGGGCAACCGCGGCATAGGCCTCGCGATCGCCCGTGAACTCTCCGCGGCGGGCGACGCCGTCGCCGTCACCTACCGATCGGGGGAGCCGCCCGAGGGCCTGTTCGGCGTGCGCTGCGACGTCACCAGCATGGCCGACGTCGAGGCCGCCTTCGACAAGGTGGAGGCCGAGCACGGCCCGGTCGAGGTCGTCGTCTCCAACGCGGGCATCACCAAGGACACGTTGCTGGCGATGATGAAGGAGGACACCTTCACCGACGTCATCGACGCCAACCTCACCGGCGCCTACCGCGTCGCCAAGCGGGCCATCCGGCCCATGATGCGGCTCAAGCGCGGCAGGATCGTCCTCATCTCCTCGGTCATCGGCCTGACCGGCCAGGCCGGGCAGGCCAACTACGCCGCCTCCAAGGCCGGCCTCATCGGCTTCGCCCGTTCCCTGGCCCGCGAATACGGTTCGCGCAACATCACGGTCAACGTCGTCTCGCCCGGCTTCGTCGCCACCGACATGACGGCCGATCTCGACCAGGAGCAGATCGTGGCGCGCATCCCGCTCGGGCGCCAGGCCACTCCCGAGGAGGTCGCGCGCGTGGTGCGCTTCGTCGCCGGCGACGACGCCTCCTACATCACCGGGGCCGTGATCCCCGTCGACGGCGGACTTGGAATGGGGCACTGACATGGGCATTCTCGAAGGCAAGCGCATCCTGGTGACGGGCGTGCTCACCGATGCCTCGATCGCGTTCAACGTGGCGAAGCTGGCCCAGGAGGAGGGCGCCACGGTGGTGCTCACCGGGTTCGGCCGGCTGAGCCTGGTCGAGCGCATCGCCAAGCGCCTGCCGTCGCCGGCCCCCGTGCTGGAGCTCGACGTCCAGAACACCGAGCACCTCGACACGCTCGCCGACCGGGTCGGGGAGCAGGTCGACGGTCTCGACGGCGTGGTGCACTCGATCGCCTTCGCCCCGCAGAGCGCCCTGGGCGGCAACTTCCTCAACACCCCGTGGGACGACGTCGCGACCGCTGTTCAGGTGTCGACATACTCGTACAAGTCGCTGGCGGTCGCCTGCCTGCCGCTCATGAAGGAGGGCGGCTCCCTCGTCGGCCTCGACTTCGACGCCTCCAAGGCGTGGCCGGTCTACGACTGGATGGGCGTGGCCAAGGCGGGCCTGGAGTCCTGCAACCGCTACCTCGCCCGCGACCTGGGCAAGCACAACATCCGCGTCAACCTGGTGGCGGCCGGTCCGCTGCGTACGATGGCGGCCAAGTCGATCCCCGGCTTCAAGGAGTTCGAGGACAGCTGGCCGGAGAAGGCCCCGCTGGGCTGGGACCTGTCCGACACGAGCCCGGCGGCCAGGGCCTGCGTCGCCCTCATGTCCGACTGGTTCCCGGCGACCACGGGCGAGATCGTCCACGTGGACGGCGGCGTCCACGCCATCGGCGGCTGACGCCTGCGCCCGGCCCGCTACGCCGGGCCGTTGAAACGCTTCTCCGTCGCCACCGGCGGTGCGCCCGGCCTCGGATCGGCTGAGGCTGCCGTCGGGTGCTCCGGCGCAGGCGGCGGCCGTGCCCGGGTGTCCGGCCGGTCGCCCCTGCCGTCCGGTGACCGGCCGGCGGTCAGGCCAGGCGGGTCAGGCCGTGCGGTGGCGGCCGTTGCCGGCGCGGGCCGGCTCGAAGGGGATCGACTCGGCGGGCTCGGTGCGGCTGCGGCGCTGCTGCACGATGCGGGCGGCGAGCACCGCCGATCCCAGCAGGGCGATGGTCAGCGCCGTGCCGAGCACGTCGGAGGTGGGCGGGCTGGGGCGTACGACCCGCTGCTGCTGCATCGGCACGGACAGCTCGTGCGCAAACGGGTTGGGCCACAGCAGGTCGACCCGCGGCTCCTCCGGGTCGGCGCGCTTCTTGTCGGCCAGCGGCCGGCGGGTGTCCATGAGCTGCGGCCGGCTCTCGGGCCTGTGCCTCTTCGACGTGCCCGGCACCGCCGTGGAGTCCTTCTGGCCCGCGCGCGGCCGCGCCGGGCGCCTGGCGGAGGGCGTGGGCTGCGGCGAAAGGGGGCCGTAGACCTCGCCGTCGGCGCAGGCCGGGCCTTCCTGGCAGATGCCCTCGGGAGACTCCCGCTCCTCCTGCTCGCCCCTGGGCGACGGCGACGGGGACGGCTCGGCTGTCCTGGTGTTCTTGGGCCTGGCGGTGGGTACGGCCCTGCCCACCCTGCCGAGCACCTCGTCGGTGGTCTTGTCGAGGCCGTCGGTCACCTTGCCGGTGACCCCGCCCGTCAGCGTGTCGACCGTGCCGGTCACCGCGCCCACGACGTCGCACAGCGTGTTGGTCACCCCCGAGAGCAGGCCGCCGCCCCGCGTGCAGTCCTGCGTGGTGGCCGCCGCCGCGGCCGGTGCCGCCACCGGAACGGCCCCCAGCGCCACCGCGAGAACTCCCGCCGAGATCGCGGTCCTGCTCCCCATCCGTCCCCTCCTGCGTTGCCTCAGGGGGAAATCCTGGTGGACATCACCGGTGGGACGCAGGCGTTTGGAGGGTAAAGTTGCGATTCGGTATCGACTAGTGATACACGAGAGAGTCTCTCGTTCCCGGTCAGTCGAGTGACGACACGTCATCGAGGGCCTCTCGGATCTCTATGGGCAGCACCACGTCTTCGGCGGGCAGGATGCCCTTGAGCTGCGCGTGTGTGCGCGCTCCGACGATGGCCGAGGCGACGCCCGGCTGGTCGCGCACCCAGGACAGCGCCACCGCCAGGGGCGAGACGCCGAGCCCGTCGGCGGCGGTCATGACCGATTCGACCACGCGCCGGCTGCGCTCGTCGAGGTAGGGGCGGACGAAGTCGGCGAAGTGGGGGGTGGCGGCGCGCGAGTCGCCGGGGACGCCGGTGCGGTATTTGCCCGTCAGCACCCCCCGGCCCAGCGGGGACCAGGCCAGCACGCCCACGCCGAGGCTGGTGGCGGCGGGCAGCAGCTCGCGCTCGGGCTGGCGGGCCAGCAGGGAGTATTCGGCCTGCGCGGAGGTGATCGGGATGCGGCCGGGGACCGTTCTCTGGGTGACCGCGGCGGCGGCCAGTTGCCAGCCGGCGTAGTCGCAGACGCCGGCGTAGACGGCCCGGCCGGAGGAGACGATCGCGTCGAGCGCGGCCAGCGTCTCCTCCAGCGGCACCTCCGCGTCGTAGGTGTGCAGCTGCCACAGGTCGACGTAGTCGAGCCCGAGCCGGTTGAGCGAGTCGTCGACGGCGGCGATCAGGTGGCGCCTGGAGGCGTCGCGGGGGCGCCGGCCCGTGGGGGTGACCACGGCCTTGGTGGAGATCACCAGCTCGGAGCGGGGCACGGAGTCGCGCAGCATGCGCCCCAGCAGCCGCTCGGAGTCACCGCCGGTGTAGACGTCGGCCGTGTCGACGAGGTTGCCGCCCGCGTCGAGGAACGTGCGGAGCTGGGCGGCCGCCTCGTCCGTGTCGGTGTCGCGCCCCCAGGTCATCGTGCCGAGCCCCAGCCTGGACACCGACAGCCCGCTGTGGCCGACATAGCGCTGCTCCATGATCCCGCCAGATTACCAACAACGAACCCGCGCAGCAGGCTGCCGCTCCGCTGTTGTCGGAGGTCAGGGCCGTAGGGTGGCGCGCTGTGCGCAAGCCGGGCCAGAAGCCGGGCGGCCGGCCGCGTTCGGGCGGATCGACCGTGGTGATCGACGCCTGCGACACTGGCAGGGTGACCACGTTGCTTCTCGCCCGGCACGGGCTGACGGATCTCACGGGGCCGGTGCTGGCCGGCCGTACCCCTGGAGTGCATCTGAGCGAGGCGGGCAGGGCGCAGGCCGCGGCGCTCGCCGGGCGCATCGCGGGCGTCGAGCTCGACGCGATCGTCTCCAGCCCGCTCGAACGATGCCGTGAGACGGCCCAGGCGGTCGCCGACGGGCGCGCGGCGGAGGTGGAGATCGACGAGCGGTTCATCGAGTGCGGGTACGGCGAGTGGACGGGGCGGCCGCTGAAGGAGCTGGCCGGCGAGCGGTTGTGGCAGGTGGTGCAGGCGCATCCGAGCGCGGTGACGTTCCCCGGCGGCGAGGCGCTGACGGCGATGCAGCATCGCGCGGTCGCCGCGGTCAGGGAGTGGAACGAGCGGGTCGGGGAGAAGGGTGTCTACCTGGTCTGCAGCCACGGCGACGTGATCAAGGCGATCGTCGCGGACGCTCTGGGCCTCCACCTCGATCATTTTCAGCGGATAACTGCCGATCCTGCGGCGGTCACGGTCATTCGCTATGCGCCCCTGCGTCCCTTTGTTCTCAGGCTTAACGATATGGGGGAATTGAGGCTGCCCGAGGATTCGGAGGAGAAAGACGGGGGAGAAAACATCACCGGGAGCGATGCTGCCGTCGGCGGCGGACCCGGAACCACGTAAGGTCAGGCTATGCCGGTCTTCGACTACGACCCACCAGAGAGGTTCGTCGCCGGTGCCTTGGGGCAGCCGGGCGCACGGGTCTTTTTTCTGCAGGCCAGGGCCGAGGGCAGACTGACCACGGTGGCGCTGGAGAAGTTGCAGGTCGCGGCGCTGGCGGGCAGGCTCGACGAACTGCTCGACGAGGTGTTGCGCCTCAGCGGGGGCACCGCGCACGTGCCCGCGCTGGCCCCCGCCGACCTGGCCGACGACGCCCCCCTGGACGTGCCGGTCGCGGAGGACTTCCGCGTGGGGACCATGGCGCTCGCCTGGGACTCCGAGAGATCGCAGGTGGTGATCGAGGCGCAGGAAGCCGTCGACGAGGACGACCTCGACGGGCCCGATCCGGCGGTGTTGCGCGTGCGCATCAGTGCCGGGGCCGCCCGGGCCTTCACTCAGCGGGCGCTTCAGATCGTCGCGGCCGGCCGCCCGCCGTGTCCCCTGTGCGGCCAGCCACTCGACGCCGCCGGCCATGTGTGCGTCCGTCTCAACGGCTACCGCGGGGGTGAGGCGGCTTCATGACCGCTCCTGAGAGCGAACCGGCCGTCAAGTCGCCCCAGCCGCCCCTGCACGAGGAGGAGGCGCACACGCTGCTGCGCGACGGGAGTCTGGAGGTGGCCGGCCGCCTGGTCGAGGCGACCAACATGACGCTCTACTGCTCGGTCAAGCTGGGCTCCCGCTCGGCGGCCTGCGTCTACAAGCCCGTACGCGGCGAGCGCCCGCTGTGGGACTTCCCCGACGGCACCCTGGCCGCCCGTGAGGTGGCCGCCTACGAGGTGTCGCAGGCGACCGGCTGGCGCGTCGTGCCGCCCACCGTCTACCGCGACGGTCCCTTCGGGCCCGGCATGTGCCAGCTCTGGATCGACACCGAGCGCGAGATCGATCTCATGCGGCTGGTCAGGAGCCGCAATCCGGTCGTGCGCCGGATGGCGGTGTTCGACGCCGTGGTCAACAACGCCGACCGCAAGGGTGGTCACCTGCTGCCGCTGCCCACCGGCCACGTCTACGGCGTCGACCACGGGGTCTGCTTCTCCGTCGAGGACAAACTGCGCACGGTGTTGTGGCAGTGGCGCGGCAAGCCGCTGGCCCGCGAGGCGGTGGCGGTGCTGGCCAAGCTGGAGCGCGACCTCGAGTCCGGCTCGCTCGGGCGCAAGCTGCGCGAGCTGCTCACCCCGGCGGAGGTGGAGGCGACCTGGCAGCGGGTCAGGCGGCTGCTCGACACCGGCGTGCACCCCTACCCGCCTGAGGGCTGGCCCGCCATCCCCTGGCCGCCGATCTGACCGCCCCCCGGGCGGACCGCGCCTTGGGCCGTTTATTACCCTTTGCCCCATGTGCACGCTGATCGTGAGAACCGGGCGGCCGCTGACGCTCATGGGTGTGAGAGACGAGTTCGCCGACCGCCCATGGGAGGGCCCGGGGGAGCACTGGCCCGAATACCCGGGCGTGATCGGCGGGCGCGACCTCAAGGCCGGAGGCACCTGGCTGGCCGTCAATCCGCCGGCCCGCCGCGCCGCCGCACTGCTGAACGGCCACGGCCGGGCCGCCCGGGAGACCACGAGGATCTCCCGGGGCGACCTGGCGCTGCGGGCCGCGTACGACGGGGACTTCCCCGGCGCCGACCTGACCCGCTACGACCCCTTCCACCTGGTGCTGGCGGACCTGTCGCGGGTGCGGCTGTGCAGCTGGGACGGCGAGCGGCGCACCGAGACCGAGCTGCCCGAGGGCACCGGCATGGTGGTCAACTCGGGCCTGGACCCGGGCAACGAACGGGTGCGGGAGCACCTGCCCAGATTCAAGGAGACGACCGGCTGGCGCGAGCTGGCCCTGGCGGAGCCGTCCTCCGACCCGGCCGCGCTCATCGTCCGGCACCAACTGCCCGACGGGCGCGTCTTCGCCTCGCTGTCGGTGATGGAGGTCGCGATCGCGCCCGGCGGCGTGACGTACGAGTTCACCGACCTGACCGCAGATCGGGACGGATAGGCTCGAAGACATGCGATCGTGGTCTGCCCCGAACATCCCCAAGCTCCCTGGTGAGAGCGTCCCGCTGCGTCTCCACGACACCTCCGCGAAGCAGGTCAGGCAGACCGATCCGGGGCCGACCGCCAGGATGTACGTCTGCGGCATCACCCCCTACGACGCCACCCACCTCGGCCACGCCAACACCTACCTCGCCTTCGACCTCGTGGGCCGGTTGTGGCGCGACGCGGGCCACGAGGTGCACTACACACAGAACGCGACCGACGTGGACGATCCGCTGCTGGAGCGCGCCACACAGACCGGCGTCCCCTGGCGCGACCTGGCCGAGCGCGAGATCGAGTTGTTCCGCGGCGACATGGAGGCACTGCGGATCGTGCCGCCCCGCGAATATGTCGGCGTGACCGAGGTCGTCGGCGAGGTGGCCGGCCTGATCTTGAGGCTCGGCGCCAGAGGCGTCACCTACGTCCTCGACGGCGACGTCTACTTCAGCGTGGCCGACGCGCCCAAGTTCGGGCAGGTCTCCGGCTACGACGAGCAGGAGATGCTGGACTTGTTCGCCGAGCGCGGAGGCGACCCCGACCGGCCGGGCAAGCGGCACCCGCTCGACTGGCTGCTGTGGCGCGCCGAGCGGCCCGGCGAGCCCGCCTGGGACTCGCCGCTGGGCAGAGGGCGGCCCGGCTGGCACATCGAGTGCACGGCGATCTCCCTCGGTAACCTGGGCGCCGGCTACGACGTGGCCGGCGGCGGCTCCGACCTGATCTTCCCGCACCACGAGTGCGGGGCCTCCGAGGGCCACGCGGCCACGGAGGAGTGGCCGTTCGCCAAGTTCTACACCCACGCCGGCATGGTGGCGCTCGACGGCGAGAAGATGTCGAAGTCGAAGGGCAACCTGGTGTTCGTCTCCAGGCTGCGCGAGCGGCACGACCCGATGGCGGTGCGGCTCGTGCTGCTGGCTCACCACTACCGCGCCGACTGGGAGTACGTGCCCGAGCTGATGGCCGAGGCCGAGCGGCGGCTGAAGCTGTGGCGCTCGGCCACGGCGCTGCCGTCGGGGCCGCGCGCGGGGGAGTTGCTGGCCACGGTGCGCGAGCGCCTGGCCGACGACCTCGACGCGCCGGGCGCGCTGGCCGCCGTCGACGCCTGGGCCACCGAGGCGCTGGCCGCCGACGGCCCGGACCCCGGCGCGCCGGGCCTGGTCAAGGACCTGGTGGACGCCCTGCTCGGCGTCGAGCTCTGACCGGCCGCGGCCATCCGGCACAACCGTACGGACATACCGCTGCCCTGCGGTGACGTATCAGCGGCTGCGCCACCGCGATGGCCGGGTTGCGGGTATTCCGAGCGTCAGGCCGGCGCCGGACCGGCCGGTGCCGCCGGGTGCCCTGGGTCGTCGCGGTGGAAGATCGCCAGGAGGGCGAACCAGACCAGGACCATGATTCCGGCCGGGCGCAGGAACTCCTCGGCGAGCAGGGTGCCGACGAAGGAGCAGCCGGCGAGCCGGACGCCGGTGATGACGCCGACCACGCGCACCGGCCAGAAACGGCTGACCAGGGAACCGGCCACGATCCAGACGCCGGCGAGGACGTGTCCGCCGAGCCGGACCGCTCACGCCGTGTCGTGCTCGACCGCGTTGATCATCAGGATGCCGGCGAGTACGTCGAGCGTCACCCAGCCGTAGCCTGCGGCCTTGGCCCAGGGCGCCGCCTCCAGGCGCGAGACCAGGAAGAGGATCGGGGTGGAGGTCGCGCTGTGCCCGGAAGGCAGACACGTGATCGACGCGACGTTGCCGACGCTGGAGACGGCCACCCGGCGTCACCTGCTGGACCGGCTCGGCCCGGACGACGCCAAGACGCTCAAGGCCCTCGTCGATCGCCTCCTGCCCGGGGAAGGGCGCGGCTGAGGCCAAGCCGGCGCGGGGGCCAGGAGGAGGCCGGCTAGGTGAGGCAGCCCCTGGACGGGGTGACCTCGGCCGACATGTTGCGCTCCATCATGCGCAGCGCCGCCAGCCCGAGGTCACGGTGGATCGCCGCCACACAGTCCGGCGGCACCATGATCGAATAGTGCCGGATGTACGCGTCCAGCGCGCTGTACAGGATGCACTGCTCGGTCACCTGGCCCGTCAGCAGCACCGTGTCCGTCCCCCGCTGCCCGAGCAGATATTCCAGCGGCGTGCCGAAGAACGCGCTGTGGCGCACCTTCGGCAGGAACGAGCAGTCCTCCGGGGGCACGAGGGGCTCCACCAGATCCGGCCGGCGACCGCCGAGCGCCCGCCTCACCAGGTCGTCCCTGGTCGCGGTGAAGTCGCCGTAGTTGTCGTTGACGTAGATCAGGTCCACGTCGTCGCTCTCCCGTGCCCGGCCGATGAGCTCGGCCAGCCGGGGTACGACCGGTTCGACGGCACGCTCCAGCAACTCGGCGTCGGCGTGCTCGTACGGATTGAGCATGTCGACGACGACCATCGCGGTCCTCGCCATGATCAGACCTGGAGCTGTTCGAGGTGTTCCACCGAGGCCAGCTCGGCGGTGAACCACGCGATCGTGCGCCGCAGCCCCTCGGCCGCCGGCACCTGCGCCCGCCAGCCCAGCCGCTCGGCCGCCAGCGACGTGTCGGGCCGCCTGACCTTGGGATCGTCGGCGGGCCGGTCGATGAAGACGATCTCCGACGACGACCCGGTCAGCTCCTTGATCATCGTGGCCAGCTCCAGCATGGTCAGCTCGTCCGGGTTGCCGATGTTGACCGGGCCGCCGAAGTCGCTGCGGGCCATCGCGAGGATGCCGGACACGGTGTCGTCGACGTAGCAGACCGAGCGCGTCTGCGAGCCGTCCCCGGTGATCGTGATCGGCTCGCCCTTCAGCGCCTGCCTGATGAACGTCGGGATCGCCCGGCCGTCGAACGGGCGCATGCGCGGCCCGTAGGTGTTGAAGATGCGCACGATCCCCGTGTCGGTGCCGCGCGAGTGGCGGTAGGCGGTGGTCAGCGACTCGGCGAAGCGCTTGGCCTCGTCGTAGACGCTGCGCGGGCCGACCGGGTTCACGTTGCCCCAGTACGTCTCGCGCTGCGGATGTTCCAGCGGGTCGCCGTACACCTCGCTGGTGGAGGCCAGGACGAACCTGGCGCTCTTCTCCCTGGCCAGCCCGAGCGCGTGCAGGGTGCCGGCGCTGCCCACCCGCAGGGTCTCGATCGGGTAGCGCAGGTAGTCGGCCGGCGAGGCGGCGGAGGCGAAGTGTAGCACGAGGTCCAGCCGGTCGGGTACGTGCACGTACCCGGTCAGGTCGCACTCGATCAGCCGGAACTCCGGCCGGTCCATCAGGTGCTCGACGTTGCGCGGCCCGCCGGTCAGGAAGCTGTCCATGCAGACCACCTCCGCACCCTCGTCCAGCAGCCGTTCGCACAGGTAGGAGCCGAGGAAGCCGGCGCCCCCGGTGACCAGAGCCCTCATGACGTGACCTCCAAGGCAGCGTCGACGACTTCGGAAACTTCGATCTTCAGCAGGCCGGGATCCGGCCGTTCGCCGTGCGGATCCCCGTTCCGCCCGGCCCACAACGCGATGTGACGCCAGCCGGGCGGCGGCCCCCACAGGGCGGGGGAGACCGGCCCGAACAGCACCACCGACGGGACGCAGAACGCCGTCGCGAGGTGCGCGACCCCGGTGTCGCCGCAGACCACCAGCCGGGACCTGCTCACCAGGTCGACCAGGTCGGTCATGGTGGTCCGCCCGGCCAGCACCCGCTCGGGCGGCAGGCCCGCCAGCTCGGCGACCCTCCTCGCCAGCGGCGTCTCCTCGGCGTTCCCCGTGACGACCACGTCGTCCAGCGCGGCGGCGACCTGCGCGAAACGTTCGGGAGGCCAGCGCCGGGCGGGACGGGCGGCGCCCGGATGCACGATCGCGGGCCCCGTACGGTCGGAGACGCCGAGCGTCAGGTCGGCGGGGTCGGCCTCGATGCCGTGCCACTCCAGCAGCCCGCACCAGCGCCGCACCTCGTGCACACCCTCCGGGTACGGCGGGCCGGTGCCGAAGCTGATCAGCCGGCCGGGATCGGTGTCCCGCAGCGCCTCGATGCTCTGCGGGCCCTTGCCGTGCAGGTTCACCGCGATGTCGGGACGCCCGAACGGCACCTCCTCCATGGGGATCGGCCCGGGACCCGACACGTCCACCTGGTCGTCCACCGCCCCGGTCAGCGGCGGCAGGGCGTCCAGCGCCCGCGGCGCCGCCAGCGTGATCCGGTGCCGGGGAAAGGCCTGACGCAGCGCCCGCAGCGCGGGCACGGCCGTGAGCAGGTCGCCCAGGCCGAGCCCGCGCAGCACCAGGAGGTCTAGGGCCATGACGTCTCCGTGGAGGGGCAGACGACGAGCTCTCTCACCTCGCATCCGGCCGGCTGCCGCAGCGCGAACACGATGGACTGGGCGACGTGGGCCGGATCGTTCAGCCCGGCCTCCGGGCCCGGCTTGTACTGCTCGGGACGGCCGTCGAAGAAACCCGTACGCATGCCGCCGGGGATCAGCAGGGTCACCCCCACCTCGCCGCGCAGCTCGGTCGCCAGCGCCCTGGTGAAGCCGACCACGCCGAACTTCGACGCCGAGTACGCCGAGGCGTCGCTCAGCGGCCGCAGGCCCAGCGTCGACGCGCAGGTGACGACCGTGCCGCGGGTGTGCTTGAGGTACGGCAGCGCCGCCCGTACGACGGAGGCCGTGCCGAGCAGGTTCACCCGGATCACCCGCTCCCAGTCGTCGGCGGGCACGTCCTCCAGGCGGCCGCACGCGTCGATGCCGGCGGCCGTCACCACGCCGTCCAGGCCGCCCGCGCGCTCGGCCAGCTCGCGTACGGCGCGCTCGGCCTCCCCGCGGTCGGCCAGGTCGGCCGTGACATGTTCGAAACGCTGGTCGGGCGCCCGGACGTCGACGGCCAGCGCCCGCCAGCCCTCCTTCTCCACGGCCTCGGCGGTGGCCAGCCCGAGCCCCGAGGCTCCCCCGGTGATGAGAATGTTCACTGGATCTCCTTGATCAGGTTGGTGGTCGAACGTCCCGGCAGGGTGCTCAGCACGACGGTCTCCGCGCCGAGCCTGCCGAGGACCTCGGATTCGGGCAGGACCTCCCCCTCGTAGTCGCCGCCCTTGACCCACACGTCGGGCCGCAGCCGCTCGATGGCGGCCGCCGGGGTGTCCTCGTCGAACACCAGTACGGCGTCCACGCAGCTGAGCGCCCTGAGCACCTCGACCCGGTCGCGCGCGTCCACGACGGGCCTCGGCGGGCCCTTCAGCCGGCGTACCGAGTCGTCGGAGTTGACGCAGACGACGAGCGCGTCGCCGAGGGCCCTGGCCCGCCGCAGCAGGCTCACGTGGCCCGCGTGCAGCAGGTCGAAGCAGCCGCCCGTGGCGATCAGCCGGCCGCCCTGCGCGCGGGTCAGCTCGGCCACCTCCAGCGCCGTGCGGGGCCGGTCGCCGAGCCGCTGCTCGCGTACCTTGACGGTGGCCGCGCCGCCGCGCTCGACGAACCGCGAGGCCTCGCCGACGCCGATCGTCACCGCGTCCTGCACGTCGGTCCCGTCACGCAGCGCGAGCGCGGCGGCGGCGGCGAACCGGTCGCCCGCCCCGCACGCGTCCTGCCCGGCGGCGCGCACCGGCGGCGGCACCGTCGTCAGCGGGCCGCCCTCGACGGCCAGCGCGGCGCCCCGCTCGCCGGTCGTGACGGCCACCGCCCTGGCCTGCATGGCGCGGACCAGGCAGCGTGCCGCCTGGTCCGGACCGTGATAGCCGTCGGGGCACAGCAGCCGCGCCTCGGCCTCGCTCGGCGTCACCAGCGTGCAGCCGGGCATGGGGCGTTCGCCGCGGGGATGCGGGTCCCACACCACCGGCACGGCGACGTCGCGCAGCAGCCCGCGGGCCATCCTCGCCACACCCCTGCCGTAGTCGGACACCAGCACCGCGCCCGCCCGCAGGATCGCCTGCGCCGCCTCCTCGCTGGGGGCGTACCTGGCGGCGCCGTCGCCGGTGTCCAGCCTGACCAGCGTCTGGCCCTTCGACCTGATCCTGGTCTTGCGCACGGTGCCGCCGCGCAGCGGCAGGCGTACCAGGTCGAGCTCCTCCGACAGCAGCCCGCACAGGCGGTGGCCGTCGGGGTCGTCGCCCATCGCGGTGATCAGCACGACGTCGGCGCCGTCGCGGGCGGCCAGCAGCGCCGCCAGCCCCGCCCCGCCGGGGCGGACCTGCTCGGCGGCCACGTCCACCACGGGGACCGGCGCGTCAGGGCAGAGCCGCTCCGCGTCGCCCTCGACGTCCACGTCCAGCAGCGAGTCGCCGATGACGACGAGCGGCCCCCTCACAGCGCCTCCTCCGCCGCGTCGCACAACAGGTGGATCAGGGCGAGGTGCACCTCCTGTACGGTGGCCGTCTCCTCGGCGGGCACCGCGACCGCCTCGTCGCACAGGAGGGCCAGCGGGTTCGGCGCGGGGCCCGTCATGGCCCAGGCGACGATCCCGCACTCCTGCGCCGCCTCGGCCGCGGCCAGCACGTTGGGACTGCGGCCGCTGGTGGACAGGCAGATCAGCACGTCGCCCGCGCGGCCGTGCGCCAGCACCTGGCGGGCGTAGACCTCCTCATGACCGAAGTCGTTCGCGATCGCCGTCAGCGCCGAGCCGTCGGCGTGCAGCGGGATCGCCGCGTACGGCCGCCGGTCGTGCCGGAACCTGCCGACCAGCTCGGCCGTCAGGTGCTGGGCCTCGGCCGCCGAGCCGCCGTTGCCGCAGGCCAGCAGCCTGCCTCCCGCGGACAGCACGCCGGCCAGCTTCCCACCCCAGGCCCGGACGGTGACCGCGTGGTCATCGACCTTCTCCAGCGTGTTCCACAGCTTCTCCAGATGAGCATCCATGATCAACCCCCCAGGGCCGCCAGATGGCCGACCTTGCCGTCGATGACCTGCGCGTACACGGCCTCCGTGCGTTCGGCCACGCGGGCCCAGCCGTACCTCTCACGGACCCTGCGCGCTCCCGCCGCGCCCAGCTCCGCCCGCCTGGCCGGGTCGCCGAGCACCTCGCACAGCACCCTGGACAGGGCGCGCGGGCGGCGCGGCGGCACCAGCACGCCCGCGCCCGCGACCGTGTCCAGGTGTCCGCCGACCGCCGAGGCCACGACGGGCACGCCGCACGCCATGGCCTCCACCGGCACCATGCCGAACGGCTCGTACCACGGCACCGTCACCACGACGTCGGCCGAGCGCATCAGCGCCGGCACGTGACTGCGCGGCACGCCGCCGATCACGTGCACGCGGCGCTCCAGCCCGTACGCCGCGGCCAGCTCCCGCAGCCGGCCCGCCTCCGCGTCGTCCTCGCCGCCGCCCGCGATCACCAGTTCGGCGCCCGGCACCCCGCGCATCGCCCTGACGACCGTGTCGACGCCCTTGCGCGGCACCATCCTGCCGATGCTCAGCACCAGACCGCCCTCGGTGCGCGGCGCCACCGGCCCCTCGGGGCAGAACGCGGTCAGGTCGACCCCGCACGGCACGACCGCGACCCGCTGCTCGGGCACGCCCATCGCGCGCAGCTCGTGCACCTCGTCGGTGCAGGTCGCCAGCACGGCGTCGGCCCGCCTGGCGATCTCGCGCTCGGTGGCGATCCGGTGCGCCGGGCTGGTGTCCGCCTCGCCCTGCCAGCGCCGCTTGACGGTGCCGAGCGCGTGGAACGTCTGCACCACCGGCACGCCCGCCCCCGTCCCCTGTACCGCCTGTCCGGCCGCCTGGAGGGCCGCCTGGCCGCTCATCCAGAAGTGCGCGTGCGCGATGTCCGGCGCGCGAACCGCCCAGCGGCCGGCCAGCCGCTCGGTGAACTCCGGCATGTACGGGGGAAGCTCGTCCTTCGGGACCGGCGCCGCCGGGCCGGCCGGGACGTACTCGACCGTGACACCCGGCGCCATCGTCACCGAGGCGGGCTGCGAGCCGCAGGTGCGCCGGGTGTGGACGGTCACCGTGTGCCCGCGCTGCGCCAGCGCCACGGCCAGCGCGGCGACGTACACGTTCTGGCCTCCCGCGTCGACGCCGCCGACCGCGGCCAGCGGGTCCGCGTGCTCGGAGATGAGATCCACCTTCACTGCGTCAGCTCCCTCACTGCCTTGACCACCTGCTCGCTGGTCACCTGGGACAGGCATGGGTGCCCGGCGACCGGGCAGGCGCGTGCCCTGCTGCCCCGGCAGGGGGCCTGCTGGTCGCCGAGCAACACCGTGGGCACGCCGTACGGAGCCCACCGGGCCGCGGGGACGACGGGGGCGAACAGGCTCACGACCGGAGTGCCGACGGCCGCGGCCAGGTGCGCGGGGCCGGTGTTGCCGGCCACGAGCACGCCGGCGTGCTCGATCAGGGCGGCCAGTTCGGCGAGCGTGGTCCTCCCGCCCAGGTCGATGGCGACGTCGCCGGCCACGTGGGCGGTGAGATCACGTTCTGTGCCGGTCACGACGACCTGGTGCCCGTCCTCGGCCAGCTCCAGCACCGCCTGCCGGTGCAGGCCGGCGGGCCAGGTGCGGGCGGGGGCCGAGGTCCCGGGATGGACCACGACGTACGTGCGTGTGTCAGCCCCGGACGAGTTCCCCAGCAGACCGGAAATATCCGGCAATGGCCGTTGAACAGCGAGTTTCCCGTCATCGTCCGGCGGCAGCACGAACCCGGCCGCCGCGGCGACGGCCAGCATGCGCTCCGCCTCCGGCACGTCGAGGCTCTCGTCCACCACGTGCCTGACGTCCAGCAGCGAGCCGGGATAGTCGTTGCTGATGGCGGTGATCCGGCGTACGCCCGCCAGCCTCAGCAGCAGCGCCAGCGGCAGTGCCGACTGGTGGAACGACGTCAGCACGACCGCCTCGTCCACGCCGCGCAGGCGGCCTACGAGGCCCGCGACGTCGTTCCTGCTGACGGGCGGCGGCGTGTGGTCGATCCACGGGGCGTGCCACTCGATCACCCGGTCCACGCCGGGCAGCAGCTCGGCGGCGGCCCTGCCGTTCGGGCCCGCCAGGAAGACCACCTCGGCGGCCAGCGTCCGCACGGCCCTGACGGCGGGCCCGGCCAGCAGCACGTCACCGGCGTCGTCCAGGCGTGCCACGAGCACCCGCCCGCGCCCCGCGCCGCCCGCCACCGGCCGCTCCTGCTCGGCAGGGTCCTGCCCGGCCCTGTCCTGCCCGGCCCTGTCCTGCCCGGCGTCCTGGTGACCCCTGCCCGGCGCGGATCCGTCGTGTCCTGACCGCCTGGTTCCGCCCCGCTCTGCGCGCCGGCCCGGGCTCGTGCGATCTCCGGCGCGCCGGCCGCCGCCGGGCCTGCCGGTGTAGGCGGGCGCGCGGGCAGGCACGCCCGGCGTCCGGCACGGGTGCGGGCCGCACGCCTCGGTTTCCGCCCAGCGAGCGCTCATCGCCGCGCCCTCCATTCCCCTCGCAGCCGGTGCGCGCAGGCGACCGGCGGGATCACCACGCTGGTGACGACCATCCGCAGCACCTCGGCCGGGGTACGCGGCCCCGGCGCGATCCTGCGCCACGCGAACTCCGCGGTCAGCGCCCCCCAGGCGAGCGC
>NZ_SMLD01000175.1:0-19260 GCF_004352805.1 Nonomuraea mesophila | reverse complement strand
GGGCGGGGGTTGCTGGCGGAACTGGTTCTGCGGCGGCTGCTGCCCGATGGCCCAGGTGGCGATCCGGGGGCACGGCTGGCCGCCGCGGCGCATGCCCGGCCGCCCCTCGCGCTGGCCGAGCTGGCCCCGCTGGTGAGCGAGGCGGCCGTGGGCGGCGATCCGGTGGCGGTGTCCATCGTGGCCGAGGCCGCGGCCAGGCTGGCGAGCACCGCCTCCCTGGTGCACGAACCCGGGAGACCCCTCGTGCTGGCCGGTGGTGTGCTCACGGCGGAAGGCCCCGTACGCGATGCCGTACGGGGCCTTCTGGAGGGTGCGGTCACGGCGGGAGATCCGGCGGGGGCGGCGGCCTGGCTGGCCGCTCGGCCCCTGCTGAGCCCGCGGGAGGCCGAGGCGTACCACTTCCGCTTCACGCATCCCGCTTAGGCGCGCCGTCCCCGTCCCGCAGTTGCGTCGCGGGGCGGGTCAGGCGCGCCGCGCCCGGCTAGCGGGGCGGGTCAGGCGGGCTGGATGGGGTTGCGAGGCAGGCGTTCCGGGGTGACGAGCAGGCGCAGCACCCCGGCCTGCTCCGACTCCGCCTTCCAGACGATCCACTCGTCGCCGGCCTCGGCCCGCGGCCGGCCTTCCGCCCGGTAGCCGGTGTAGTCCGGGGAGGGCGTGATGATCTGGAAGACCATCGTGAGGCCGCGGTCGCGCGCTTCCTCCCGTACCTCGGCCACGGTCTTCTCCACGGGGTCGTAACCTTCGAGCATCTCGCCCTTGGCCGTCGCCGGGGTTGCCCTGCTCTGATACTTCTCCCCGGGCCGGGCCGGCCGGCCGAGCTTGACGAGGGCGTCACCGGCGAAGTCGCGTTTCACCAGCAGGGTCATCGCGCAACCGTCCTGGCCGGGCGTGCAGCCCGCGGGCGTTGTCCCGGAACCGATGCCGAGCTGGTCGGGGTGGCTGACCCGGATGCCGGGGGCGCTCACCCCGGTGACACGACCCACCTTGGACGGCGAGGAGGGCACGGGCTGCAGCCGCACGTTCAGGCCCACCGCCTTGAACCCCTTCGTGTACTCGGCGTAGTCGGCGAGCGGGTCCTTGATGGTGGCGACGTACTGGTCGCCGCGCAGCTCGATGTCGATGGCGGAGCTGGCGTAGGAGGTGGCGGGACCGCCGAGGACGGCCGGGCCGATCACGGCGGCGGCGGCCAGGCCCGCGACGGCCACGGCGCCCGCGGCCAGGCGGCCGGTACGGCCGCGGAACAGGCCGCGGAACAGGCCACGGAACAGGCCACGGCCGGGTACGAGTCCGTTCGCCGAATCACTCATCATGCTCTCCTGTGCTTCGCCGGTGATCGAGGTGAGGAGCGTCCGGGCCCCCGCGCCGGTCGCCTGTCCTGCCAGGTCCTCGTCGCGGACCCTGGCGAGATGCCGCAGATCGTTCATCGATGCTTCCTTTCGCTGAAGTCCGTAAGGGCGCACGTCACAACGACTCCATGACGACGCCGCCGACGGAGACGCCTGCACCGGCCAGCGCCTTGGACAGGCGCTTGCGCGCCCGGTAGAGCCGGATGCGCACGGCGTTGCGCGAGCAGCCGAGGACCTTGGCGAGCTCTCCGTGGTCCAGGCCCTCCCAGGCGACGAGCGAGATCAGCTCGCGGTCGTCGGCGGGCAACTCGCGAAAGGCCCGCGCGATCGCGCCGACCTCGACGCCGCTCTCGGGTGAGTGGCCGTAGAGGTCGGCGAGCTCGGTGTCGAGCTCCGTGTTCCTGTGCCGGTGCCTGGCCTGGCCGCGGTGGTGGTTGGCCAGCACGTTCCTCGCCACTCCGTACAGCCAGAGCGGGGCCTGCTCGCCGGGCGGCAGGGCGTCGAAGCGGCGCCACGCGATGGCGAAGGTCTCGGCGACCACGTCCGCCGCGTCCTCGGGAGAGTCGCAGCGGCGCACGGCGTAGCCGAGGATGCGTTCGTACGTTTGCTTGTAGACGGCCTCGAACCGGCTTCTCCGGTCGTCATCCACGGGCGGATCCCATGGTCGGCCTCCTCGGGGTCGGGGAATCGGAACACCCCGTACATGTCGAAGGGGCCTTCAGCATTTCAGCCGATTTTTCACCTCACGAGCAGTGCGGCGCTTCCGTAGCTCCCGCCGAACCCCGTCACCAGCGCCACGGAACGCCCCGATCGCAGCTCCCTGACGGCCTCGGCGACGTTGTTCAGCCCGTGCACGTACCCCTCCGAGAGCAGACCTCCGTGCGGGTTCACCCAGGCGTGCCGTCCCTCCAGCAGGTAGGCCCCGAGCTCCTCGCGCGCCACGAAGCCGAGGTCCTCCAGTTGCCTGGGCACGAGCCACGAGTAGGCGTCGTACGGCAGGGCCACGTCCACGTCCGCGGGCCGCATCCCGGAGGCCTCCCAGAGCATGGGGGCCACGTACGCGGAGAAGATCGTGCTCACGTCGGGCGCGCGGTCCATCGACGAGCAGCCCGGCCCTCCCCCGCGCACCACGGCGTGCACGCGCGGCCCGTCGAGCACGGCGCTGACCAGCAGCGCGCACGCCCCGTCGGTCTCCTGGCAGCAGTCGACCGTGCGCAACGGGGTGCAGACGTACGGCCTGGCCAGGTAGGCGTCGAGAGGGAGGGGGTCGCGGCGCAGGGCGCGGGGGTTGGCCGCGGCGTTGCGCCTGGACTGGGCGACGACGGCGTGCAGGTGCTCGGCGGTGAGGCCGGTGTCGTGCAGGTAGCGGGTGGCGGCCAGGGCGAACAGGGGGATGGGGCCCGCCAGTCCGTACGTGGGGGTGCCAGTGGATGGGCCCGTGGAGGCGGTGTTCATGCGCGTGCCTGAGCGCCCGTTGAGCGCCCGATATATCAAGATATTGCGGGCGAGCCCGGCCTGGATCAGCATCGCCGCGTCCCCGAGGATCGACGCCGCCTGCGTGCCCCCGCCGGCGATGTCGTTGTGCCAGCCGAGCCGCTCGATCCCGAGCGCCCTGGCCACCCGTACGACCGGCGCGGAGTCGTTCATGTGGTAGCTGAGCACCGCGTCCACCTCGCGCGGCCCGATCCCCGCGTCCGCGCAGGCGGCCCGGCACGCCTCGGCCGCGAGCTCCTCCTCGGTGCGCCCGGACCTCCTGGTCAGGGCCGTCATCCCGATCCCGGCCACGGCCGCCCGCCCTGCGAACGGCTGCATGTTCCTCCCTCCCCCGCCCCGATCACGCTAACCGGCCGCACCGATCCAGACAAGCGCTTGCTCAACAGGCCGCGCCCCGCCTTTGCGGCCGGCCGGAACGCCCGCGTTCGGCGTCCGCAGACCCCGCCCCCGCACCGGCCGGAACCGCACGACAGGCCCCCGGCCAGCGGGTGAGGGCCCGGCGCCGGAAGATCGACGGCGCCGGATAACTGTGTATCTTCACGGAAGCTATCGCCTCTTGTAATACCGAGGTTCGATCAACCGATAGCCCATCATCATCATCACGGCCGAGGTGAGCGATGGATCTACGCTACGTCCGCTACGCCCTCGCGATCGCGCGCGCGGGTTCCCTGCGCCGCGCCGCCGCCGCACTGCACATCTCCCAGCCCACGCTGTCCGAGCAGCTCAGAGCCATGGAGAAGGAGATCGGCGTCGAGCTGTTCAGCCGCTCGTCGAGCGGGGTGCGGCTCACCGAGGCGGGCGAGGCGTTCCTGGCCCAGGCCACCGTCGCGGTCGACGCCTTCGAGCGGGCCGTGACGGCCGCGAGGAGCAAGGGCCACGTCGCCCGCCTCGGCGTGGCCGACGGGCTGACCGACGTGGTGGCCCGCCTGCTGTCCCAGCTGCAGAACGGAAACCTGCGCGTCGCCCCGATGGGGACGGCCGAGCAGCTCGTCTCCATCGCCGACGGCGCGCTGCAGGCCGGGCTCGGCTACGCGCCCGGCTCCATGCCGAGGGGCGTGGGCCGCATGCTCGTGCACCGTTTCCCGGTGCACGCGCTGATGCCGCGTTCGCATCCCCTGGCCGCCGCCGGAACGCTGTCACTGGCGGACCTGGCGTCGGAGCCGCTGGTCATGCCGGAGTCCGACGCGGTGGCCGGCGCCCGCCGATTCCTCGAAGGGTTCGTACGCCACCGCCTGCACCCCCGCCTCGGCCCGTCGGCGGCCACGCACGACCTGGTCATCGACATGGTGGACTCGGGCGCGGGCTACGCCCTCTGCGTCCACGAGGGCACGCGGATCCCCGACACGCTCGTCTTCCTCCCCATCAAGGAGGAGGTCCCTCCCCTGGAGGTCGTCTTCCTCTGGAACCGTCAGGCCGACGTACAGGAGCTGGTCAGCGCGGCCCGTCACCTGGCCCGATCTGGATAGCGCTAATATCTATTGATGCGCATCTCCGAACTGAGCGCCAGGTCAGGCGTGGCCATCCCCACGATCAAGTACTACCTGCGTGAGGGCATGCTCCACCAGGGCGAGCAGACGGCCCCGACGCGGGCCGCGTACGACGAGTCGCACCTGCGCCGGCTCCGCCTGATCCGGGCCCTGCTCGACGTGGGCAGGCTCTCCGTCGCCTCGATCAAGCAGGTCGTCGCCGCCGTCGACGACGAGTCGCTGCCCATTCACGAGATGCTGGGCATCGCCCACTACGCCCTCAGCCCCGGCGTGCAGCCGGATTCCGGCGAGGAGTGGCAGCGGGCCCGCGCCGAGGTCGACCACCTCGTCGAGAAGCTCGGCTGGAACGTCACGCCCGAGGCCCCCACCCGCGACGAGCTGGCCCAGACGCTGGTCAGGATGCGCCAGCTCGGCCTGGCCGTGGACCTCGCGCCCTACGTCGAGACGGCGAGGAAGCTGGTGTCGGAGGTGGAGATGGACAAGATCCCGTTCGACGGCCCGCGCGACGCCGCCGTGGAGGCCCTGGTGCTCGGCACGGTCCTCTACGGCCGGGCGTTCGACGCGCTGCGCAGGATGGCTCAGGAGTCGGAGTCGGCCGCCCGCCTCGGCCTGTAGCCCCGCGCCGCGACGGCTTCGAGCGCCGTGAGATACGCCGCGATCGCCGGCCGGGCCTCCGACCCGCGCCGGACCGCCGCGTAGACGTGCCGCCGGATGTCGTGCCCGGTCGGGGCCACGCTGACGACCCCCGCGGGGACGGGCAGCCGTGCGGCGCGGGGAACGAAGGCGATGCCCATCTCCGCTTCGACCAGGGCCAGGATCGCCGTCCAGTCGCCGGCCCGGTGCCGCACCCGGGGGCGGAACCCGGCGGAGGCGCAGGCGAGGTGCAGCAGGCGGTCGCAGGCGTCGCCTTCGATGGTGCTGACCCACTCCTCGTCCCGCAGCCGCGACAGGTCGACCGACGGCTCGCGCGCCGACGGGTGCACGATCGGCAGGGCGAGGTCGAAGTCGTCGGTGCCCAGCTCCACCCTGGTGCATCTCGTGTCGTCGCCGGACGGCGCTCCCTCCGCCTCCACCTCGACGACCACGTCGAGCTCTCCGCCGGCGAGCCGGTCGCGGCAGTCGGGCGCGGCGATCTCGCGGATGTCGACCTGCAGCCGTGGATGGCTGTCGCGGAGCATGAGAGCCGCCGGGATGAGCAGGGAAGAGATCGTCGAGGGGAAGGAGCCCACCGTGATCCGCCCCAGCTCGCCGTTCACCGTGGCCTGAACCTCGCCCATCGCCCGCTCGACCAGCGCGAGCATGGCATAGGCATGCTCCACGAGCACCAGGCCGGCGTCCGTGAGACGCAGTTTGCGGCCGTCGGCCTCGGCGAGCGGCACCCCGGCCTCGCGCGTCAGCGTCGCCAGTTGCTGGGAGGCGGCGGACGGCGAGATGTGCAGCGTGGAGGCCGCGGCATGGAGCGTGCCCTGCTCGTGCAGGGCCACGAGCAGCTTCAGGCGAGCCGGATCGACCATGCACATCAACTTACCATTACCAGCCAGAAACATTTGATTGTCTTCACGGTTGACGACCGGCAGCATGGGAGCCGAGCAGCCGAGAAGGAAGAGGTGCACGGCCGATGAAAGCACTCGCCCTGAGCGCGAGCCCCCGCAAGGACGGCAACTCACGCCTGCTGGCGGAGGCCGTACTGGAAGGGGCGGCGAGCCGCGGGCACGAGGTCGAGCTCGCCGATCTGTCCGATGCGGTCGCGGCGCCCCTGCGCGACTGCCGCACGTGCCGGCAGGCCGACGGCGCATGCTCGATCGGGGACGGCTACGAGCCCCTGCTGCTGCGGCAGGTCCTTCCCGCCGACGCGCTCGTCCTGGCCACCCCGCTCTACTGGTACGGCATCGCGGGGCAGCTGAAGATCTTCATCGACCGCCTCTTCTGCTACCTCAAAACCGATTACCCCGGCTGCGCGGACGTCAGGCGACGCCTCGTCGGCAAGCGGCTGGCCGTCGTGGTGAGCTCCGAGGAGACCTACCCGGGCTCGATGGTCGGCGTCACCGCGCAGCTGCAGGAGCTCGCCCGCTACCTCCACCACGACCTGGTCGGCGTCGTGCGCGGCGTCGCCAACTCGCGCGGAGAGGTGGCACGCGACCCCGCCGATCCGCTGGCCCAGGCGTACGGTCTCGGAACGCGCCTGTTCGAGGGACACGTGAGCGACCACCGCATCGACACCGTCCGCGACGGTGTGGTGTGGCCCTGACCGCACGCACCGGAGCCATGATGCTCATCCGGACATTTCACGACGTTCTCGGATCCGCGCACGACGTCGACTGGACCAACGGTACGAGCCGCCGCCTCCTCGTCGCGGCGGACGGACGCGGATACACGCTCACCGACACCTACGTGCGCTCGGGCACGACCACCCTCCTCCGGTACGACCGGCACCTCGAAGCCTGCTACTGCGTCGAGGGCGAGGGCCGGGTGGAGACGGCCGACGGGCTGTTCGCCCTCGCCCCCGGCACGTTGTACGCACCGGACCCGGGCGAGGAACACCGCCTGACCTCTGCCGGCGGGATGCGGCTGATCTGCGTGTTCAGCCCGGCGCTCAACGGTGACGAGAACCACGACCTCGCGCCGGGACGCCCCTCCGGGTTCTGACGAACCCCATGCTCTAGACCATGCCGTTGGCGCGCAGGGTGCGGACCGCGCCGACCGTGACGGCGCCGCGCCATTCGAGCGCCCCGGCGGGTGAGATGCGCGCGTAGTCGACGACCCACCCGCCGTCGTCCTGCTGCTCCCCCGCCAGCCGTACGAGGTCCGCGGCGATCACCTCGGGCTCGAACAGGCGGCGGGCCGGGCTGCCCGGCAGGGGCGCGAAGTCGAGCGGCCGCAGCGCCTCCTCCTCGGTGCCGCCCTCGACCGGCACCCGCCCGTCCGCCGGGATGTGACCGGCCAGCCGCTTGAGCAGCTCGGCCGCCTCCGGCCTGCTGTCGTGGACGGCGTCGAGGAAACGTACGCAGAACAGCAGCACGTACGCGTGCGGCATGCCCTCCAGCCGCTGGATCGCGTCGAGGCAGTGGCGGGTGGCCCGCTCCAGCCACGGGTGCGCCGCGACGGCCGGGTCGTGCGCGGCGACCTGGTGCGCCGCGGCCGCCGTCACGGAGGTGATCTGCAGGGACGACACGGACGGGTCGCCGCTCCTCCACCAGGGAGCGCTGGCCTCGGAGACGGCGAGCGGGAGCGAGAACGGCAGCCCGCCGTCGGGCAGCGTCACGGACTCCAGCCAGTCGCACAGCGCCGCCGCGTGCGGCATGGTGGGCGGCGTCATCTGCGGGGCGGCCTCCCCGAACACCTCGAAGGCGTGCAGCGCGGTGCCCGGCTGGCTCTCGGGCGTGCGCAGGTCGGGTTCGAGGCCCCAGCCGTAGCCGCCGTCGGGGTTGCGGTAGGCGTCGAGGGCGGCCAGCACGGAGGCGGCGTCGCCCGCGCCCGTCATCAGGTCGTAGCGGCGGCGGTCAAGGACACGCGCGTGCCCGGCCAGGAAGCCGGGGATCGCGGAGAGGTTCACGTTCATACCGTCATCGTGCCCGGACCGCCGCCCGTGGTCTTGTAACTTCCGGACACGTCACTCGCGGATCGTGACCGGCCGTTTGAGCAGCCACAACGCCGCCCGCTGAAGGAGCGTCCGGTGGATCTCGTTGTCGTAGGACCTGGTGTCGTGGCCCAGCGCGTCGTAGAAGACCCGGCCGCGCCGGACCGGCCGCGCCCAGACGAGGGGCTGGCCGTTCGACGAGGCCAGCGGCTTGACGTCGGGCAGCACGTGGAGGTCGCTGTAGACCTCGTCGACCACGTCGAAGTCGCGCAGGCCGTCGACCACCGGATGCCCGCCGTGCACGCGTACCCCCGTCCACCCCAGCGGCGGATGGTGGGACTTGGGCCAGCTCCAGCAGCCGCCCAGGACGCGCGGCCAGCCCTGCCAGTCGTCGAAGCAGATCGACGCGGAGTGCATGCACAGCAGCCCGCCGCCCCGGTCGAGGTGGTCGAGAAGGGTGGTGCGGGCCCCGGCCGGTAAGGAGAAGGCCGATGCGGCCCGCTGGTCGGCGAAACGGTCGTGGCCCATCTGCCAGCGCAGCGCGTTGACGGTGATGAGCTGGACCTCGGACGGCTCGCTCAGCGCGCCCGCGATGTCCTCGGTGATCTCGGACTCGACCCCGACCTCGGAGAGCACCTCTGCGAGCGCCTCCGACGTGGCGGCGAAGTCATGGAACAGGCCTCCTGAGAGGATGAGATTTCTCGCCACCCGTCCAGCCCATCACGCTTCCCGCGGCATTACCACCCGTGAACCGTCACCTCCGGCACGCGGCACCCCCGGCACGCGCCCCGCCGCGGTGACGGGGCATGATGCCAGCGTGGACTTCGAGGAACACCGCCCCATGCTGCTCGGGCTGGCCTATCGCCTGCTCGGGAGCATGTGGGACGCCGAGGACGTCGTGCAGGAGGCGTGGCTGCGCTGGCAGGGCGCCGACCGTGACGGCATCAGGGAGCCGCGGGCGTACCTGGTGACCGTGGTGTCGCGGCTGGCTCTCGACCAGCTCCGCTCCGCGCGGGCCAAGCGGGAGTCCTACACCGGGCCGTGGCTGCCCGAGCCGGTGCTGACGTCGGAGGCCGGTCCCCTGGACACGGCCGAGCTGCGTGACACCGTCTCGTACGCCACCCTGCACATGATGGAGCGGCTCTCACCGCCGGAGCGGGCGGTGTTCGTGTTGCGGGAGGCGTTCGAGCTGCCGTACGACGAGATCGCCGGGATCGTCGAGTCGTCCGTGGTCAACGCCAGGCAGCTGCACCACCGGGCGTCCACGCGGCTGGCCGAGGGGCGTGACAAGTTCCAGCCGACGACCGAGGACCACAGCAGGCTGCTGGTGAAGTTCATGGACGCGGCGAAGGGCGGCGACCTCGACGCGCTCACCGAGCTGTTCCACGAGGACGTCGTGTCGTGGAACGACGGCGGCGGCAAGGTCAGGGCGGCGCTGCGGCCGGTCTCCGGCCGGCACAAGGTGGCGTCCTTCCTGTCGGCCCTGACGGTCCGCTACGCGTTCACGGGCGTGCGGCTGATGGACGTCAACGGCCACCCGGCGCTCTGGACCCGGTCGCTGGAAGGCGACCAGGTCGTGATGGTGAACGTGCGCGACGGCCGCATCCAGGACCTCTACACCGTGCTGAACCCGGACAAGCTGGTACGCGTGCACAAGACCTGAGCCACGTGCGGCCGATGTGGGCGCTCGCACGACCTATAGTCGCGCATATGGATCTCGGCATCTCGGGCAAGGTCGCCCTCGTCACCGGAGGAAGCGCGGGCATCGGGCTCGCCGCGGCGAAGAGCCTCGCGCGCGAAGGCTGCGACGTCTGCGTCAGCGCCCGCAGCCCGGAGCGGCTCGCGGACGCGGTGGTGGAGCTGCAGGAATACGGCAAGGTCGTGCACGCCGTGCTGGCCGACGTGGAGGACCCGGCGACCGCACGGCGGGTGGTCGAGGAGACCCGCGACGTGCTCGGCCCGATCGACATCCTCGTGGCCAACGCGGGCGGCCCGCCGGCCGGCCGCTTCGACGAGGTGGGGCTGGAGGAGTGGGACGTCGCGATCCAGCGCAACCTGCTCGGCACCGTGCGCCTCATCCACGCGGTCCTGCCGGAGATGCGCGCCCGCGGCTGGGGCCGCATCGTCACGGTCACCAGCAGGTCGGCCCGTGAGGCGATCGACGGCCTGGCGCTGTCCAACGCCACCCGCTCGGCCGTGGCCGGCGTCGTGCGCACGCTTGCCCGCGAGTCGGGCCGCGACGGCGTGCTGGTCAACAACGTCATGCCAGGCCCGATCGAGACCGAGCGGCTGCGGGAGCTGGCGGGCGGCGAGGAGGCGCTGCGGCAGCGGGGCGAGTCGGTGCCGGTCGGCCGCATCGGACGCGCCGAGGAGGTGGGCGACGTGGTGGCGTTCCTCGCGAGCGAGCGGGCGTCGTTCGTGAACGGGGTTTCGCTGCTGGTCGACGGCGGGGAGAGCCACGTCATCGCCTGACGCCCGCGGCCGGGAGACGGCCGCTCCCCGGTCTTTGCGCTGACCTGGTGGAGCAGGTGCTCAGGCACCGCTTCGCACATGACATCCTTCCCTTTAGGGACGGATTGCGACAAGGCAGGGGCGTAACGGCATGGAGAAGCCGGTCATCGTGACGGTGGACGACGACCCGGGCGTCTCGCGGGCGGTCGCTCGTGACTTGAGGCGTCGCTACGGCCAGAACTACCGGGTCGTCCGCGCGGAAGCGGCCAAGGACGCCATCGACGCGGTCAGGGAGATGCGGCTGCGCGGCGACGAGGTGGCGGCCCTGCTGGCCGACTACCGCATGCCGCAGATGAACGGCGTGCAGTTCCTGGAGGCCGCGATGGACCTCTATCCGTACGCGCGCCGGGTGCTGCTGACCGCCTACGCCGACACCGACGCCGCCATCCAGGCGATCAACGTGGTCGACCTCGACCACTACCTGCTCAAGCCGTGGGATCCGCCGGAGGAGAAGTTCTACCCGGTGATCGACGGGCAGCTCGACGCCTGGCTGCGCACCGACAGGATCGAGCGGTCGGAGCTGCGCGTGGTGGGCGACCGGTGGTCCGCGCAGTCGTACAAGGTGC
This sequence comes from Nonomuraea mesophila, assembly GCF_004352805.1. Lineage (NCBI taxonomy): Bacteria > Bacillati > Actinomycetota > Actinomycetes > Streptosporangiales > Streptosporangiaceae > Nonomuraea > Nonomuraea mesophila. The sequence continues at coordinate 8,279 of NZ_SMLD01000175.1, read as the reverse complement.
GCGACTTCCTGGCCCGCAACCACGTGCCGTACCAGTGGATGCTGGCCGAGGACCCGGAGGGCGAGCAGCTCGTGAGGGCCGCCGGCGAGGACTGCCACCTGCCGCTCGTGGTGACCGCCGACGGCACCACGCTGCAGTCGCCCGACCAGTCCACGCTGGCCACGACGGTGGGGTTGTCGACCACCCCGGCCACCGACTTCTACGACCTGATCGTGGTGGGCGGCGGGCCCGCCGGGCTCGGCGCCGCCGTCTACGGCGCGTCGGAGGGGCTCAACACGGTGCTGGTCGAGGCGTACTCGTCGGGTGGCCAGGCGGGCCAGAGCTCCCGCATCGAGAACTACCTGGGTTTCCCCGACGGCGTCTCCGGCCAGCAGCTGGCCGACCGGGCCCGCAGGCAGGCGCTGAAGTTCGGGGCGGAGCTGCTGACCGCGCGCAAGGTGACCGCGCTGGAGCCGCGTGGGCAGGCGCGGGTGGTCGGGTTCAAGGACGGCGGCGAGATCGCGGCCCACGCGGTGATCCTCGCGACCGGCGTCACCTACCGCCGGCTGCAGGCCCCAGGGCTCGACGACTTCGTCAGCCGGGGCGTGTTCTACGGCGCGGCCCTCACCGAGGCCCCCGCGTGCAGGGACACCGAGGTCTACATCGTCGGCGCGGCCAACTCGGCGGGGCAGGCGGCCGTCTACCTGTCGGGATTCGCGAGCAAGGTCCACTTGTTGGTGAGGAGTGACGGTCTGGAGAAGTCCATGTCCCACTACCTCATCGAGCAGATCGCCGCGCTGCCCAACGTCGAGGTCCACCTCGAGACGGAGGTCGTCGGCGGTGGTGGCAGCGACCACCTGGAACGGCTGACCCTGTCGTCCAAGGGCGAGGAGCGCGTCGTCGACGCGCAGTGGTTGTTCGTCTTCATCGGCGCGGAGCCGTACACGTCGTGGCTCGGGGAGACGGTCGAACGGGACGCGCGCGGGTTCGTGCTGACGGGGCCCGACCTGGTCCAGGGCGGGCGGCGGCCGCGCAACTGGCCGCTGCGGCGGGAGCCGTACTACCTGGAGACGAACGTGCCCGGGGTGCTGGCCGCGGGCGACGTACGCGCGGAGTCGATCAAGAGAGTGGCCTCCGCCGTCGGAGAGGGCGCGATGGCCGTCACCCTCGTGCACCGCTACCTGGAGAAACAATGAACCGAGAGCAGGCCGGCATCGACATCGACGAGCTGCGCAAACTGTTCCTGTTCGAGCGGCTGACCGACGAGCAGCTCGGCAAGCTGGCCGGCAGCGGCGCGGTGCAGACGTACGCGCAGGACGAGGACGTCCTGCGGCAGGGCGAGCCGGCGGAGTGCTTCGCGGTGCTGCTCGAGGGCGAGGTGCAGATGATCAGCGAGACCGTCAGCGCCGGCACCGTCGCCATGCCCCGCACCTCGCAGCCCGGCGTCTACGGCGGCGCCACCTCGGCCTACCTCGGCGAGCGGGCGCCGCGGACCTACCAGCACACCCTGCGGGCCACCGCCCCCTCGCGGATCTTCATGCTGCCGGCCAAGAAGTTCGCCTACATCGTGGCCGAGTGGTTCCCCATGGCGATGCACCTGCTCGACGGCCTGCTGTCGGGCGGCAGGATGCAGCGGGAGATCATCGACCGGCGGCAGCGGCTCACCGCGCTCGGCACGATCACGGCCGGGCTGACGCACGAGCTGAACAACCCGGCCGCGGCGGCCGTGCGCGCGGTGAGCGAGCTGCGCGCGCTGCTGCGGACCTCGCGCTTCCAGCTCGCCCAGCTCGCCGCGGACGGCATCGCGCCCGACAAGCTGCGCACGCTGATCGAGGTGCAGGAGCACTGCACAGAAGCGCTGGGCGGGAAGCAGCGTTCGCCGCTGGAGATCTCCGACGCCGAGGACGCCCTGGGCGAGGAGCTGGACGAGCTGGGCGTCGAGGACGCGTGGGATCTGGCGCCCTCGCTGGTCAACGCCGGGTTCTCCAGCGACGACCTGCGGAAGATCCGCGAGAAGATGGGCGAGGAGCACACGCCGGCCGCTCTGCGCTGGCTGGCCGAGGCGATCGAGATCTCGCAGATGCTGAGCGAGGTGACCGAGGCGACCGAGCGCATCACGTCGCTGATCCGCTCGGCCAAGCAGTATTCGCAGATGGACCGGGCGCCGTTCCAGCTGGTCGACGTGCACGACCTGCTCGACAGCACGGTCGCGATCTTCCGTGGCAAGATCCCGCCGGGGGTCACGGTGGTCACCGGCTACGACCGTACGCTGCCGCTGATCCCCTGCTACGCGGGCGAGCTGAACCAGGTGTGGACCAACCTGATGCACAACGCGCTCGACGCCATGGGCGAGTCGGGCACGCTGACCATCCGCACCGCGTACGACGAGGACGAGGCGATCGTCGAGATCGGCGACACCGGGCCCGGCGTGCCCGAGGCGATCAAAGACCGGATCTTCGAGCCGTTCTTCACCACGAAGACCGTCGGGGAGGGCACCGGGCTGGGGCTCGACATCTCCTACCGGATCGTGGCCGGCCGGCACGGCGGGGAGATCAAGGTGCGCTCGGAGCCGGGCGACACGTGGTTCGAGGTACGGCTTCCGCTGCGCGAGCCCACGGCGGTTCCTGAGCCCGCCGTGTGAGCCCGGGCCGTGTCAGGGCATGCGGAAACCAGCGGCAATCACGACTTGTCATGACGAGTCGTGACCCCGTGTAATGGTTGACCGTAATGCGGAAAGGAGGCTTGCCCGTGGCCACGTCCCTTTCCCGGCAGCCCTCGGAAGGATGTTCGCGTTGATCACCGACTGGACCCGGCAGGCCCTACCGGCCATGCTCGACGACCTGAAGGCCGTGGTCGAGCTGGAGACCCACAGCTACGACAAGGCCATGCTGGTCAAGGGTCTGCGTGAGATCAGGGCCAGGGCCGTCGCGCGGCTCGGGACTCCGGACGACGAGATCCTGCACGAGGGCGGGCAGCACGGCGACATCCTGGAGCTCACCTATCAGGGCACCGCCCCGGGCACGGTGCTCATGCTCTGCCACTACGACACCGTCTGGCCGACGGGGACGCTGCGGTCGTGGCCGTTCGCGGTGGTGGACGACAAGGCCACGGGGCCCGGCGTGTTCGACATGAAGACGGGGCTGGTGCAGTCGATCTGGGCGCTGCGCGGGCTGCGCGAGCTGGGCCTGCCGCACCCGAGCGTGCGTTACCTGTTCAACGGGGACGAGGAGATCGGCAGCCCGGCCTCGCGCGAGCACATCGAGGAGGCCGGCATCGACGCGCTGGCCACCCTGGTCTTCGAGGCGTCCATGGACGGCGCGGTCAAGACCGCGCGCAAGGGCGTGGGGCTGTTCAACGTGAGCGCCATGGGGGTGGAGGCGCACGCGGGGCTGGATCCGTACGCGGGGGCGAGCGCGATCCACGCGCTGGCCGAGGTCGTCACCACCCTGGCCGCGGCGGGCTCCCCCGAGCGCGGCACCACGGTCAACGTCGGCCTGATCGGCGGCGGCACCGGTCGCAACGTGGCGGCCGGGCGCGCGACCTGCGGCGTGGACGTCCGCGTGAGCGATCCGGCGGAGATGGAGCGGATCGACGAGGTGTTCGCCCGGCTGCGGGCGTCGGACCCGCGGGTGTCGATCTCGTCGACCGGCGAGTGGAACCGGCCTCCCATGACGCCCAATCCGGCCTCCCAGCGGCTGTTCAAGGAGGCGCAGGAGGTGGCGGCCGGGTTCGGATGGCTGCTGGACGAGGCGGCGGTCGGCGGAGCCAGCGACGGCAACTTCGTCTCGGCGCTCGGGCGCCCGGTGCTGGACGGCATGGGGGCGATCGGGGACGGGGCGCACGCGCGGCACGAGCACGTGCTGGTCGAGCACATCCCCGAGCGGACGGCCCTGGCGATCGGGCTGGTCAGCGCTCTGGCCTGACCCCGCTGAAAACGTTGTCACGGGCGTGGTCGAGCGCGGTGAGCACGGCTCCGTGCAGGACCGCGTCGCCCTCGACCGTGGTGGCGCGGACCTCGGTGGGCGCCGGTGACATCGCCCGCAGGTGCTCGGCCACCTGCTCCGCCAGCGCGTCACCACCGTCCTGTCCCAGCTCGCCGCCGAGCACGATCAGCCCGGGGTCGAGGAGGGTGACGCAGGCGAAGGCGCCCCTGGCGATGCGCACCGCCAGCTCGGCGCGGTCGAGCCCCTGGGCGGCGTCGGCCGACACGAGGTGGCAGAAGTCGATGCCGCCCATGTCGAGGAACCCGATCTCGCCCGCGCCGCCCGACGCCCCACGTCGCACCCTGCCGCCGAGCACGACGGCCGCTCCGGTCGCGTCGCCCAGCCAGAGCAGCACGAAGTCCTCGCTCCCCTGGGCCGCTCCCGTGCGGAGCTCGGCGACGGCGGCGAGGTTGACCTCGTTCTCCAGGAGCACCTGCGCGCCGAGGCGCTGCCCCAGCGCGGAGATCAGCCCCGGTCGCCATCCGGGCACCTCGTTGGCGGAGACCAGCTCGCCGGTGCCCGGGTCGACCAGCCCCGGTGCGCCGATCACGACCATGTCGAGCGCGCGGCCGGCCGCCGCCTCCTCGACGACGCCGGCGACAAGACCGGTGAGCTCGCCGGCGACCGCTCGCGAGGCCGCGCCGACCGGCCGGCCGGCGAGGTCGGCGACTGTGACGTGCACGGCGGAACGCCGCAGGTCGACGCCCGCCACGTGGGCGCGGCCCGCCACGAGGCCGTAGAGCCGGGCGTTCGGCCCTCGCCGCTCGGCGCCGGACTCGCCGGTGACCTCGATGAGCCCGCTGTCCGTCAGCCGCTCGATCAGGTCGGACACGGTCGGCCGGGACAGGCCGGTCAGCGCGCGCAGCTGCGGCGCGGTCAGCGGACCGCGTTCGAGCAGCAGGTCGAGCGCCAATCGGTCGTTGATCGCACGGGCCATGGACGGGGTCGCGGTTCTCACGGCTCCATATTAGTCAGGGAACCTGCCTGAAATCTATTTCCATCAGGAACCCTTCCTGATAATTTGCTGGTATGAATTCCCATCGGGCCATCGCCGTCGTCTTCGCCCTGCACGGCGCCGTCGGCGGCAGCCTGGCCACCCGCATCCCCTGGCTCCAGGACCGGCTGGACCTCGGCCCCGGCATCCTCGGCCTCGCGCTGCTCTTCCCGTCGATCGGCGCCATCATCGGCCTGCCGCTGGCCGCCCGCCTGGCTCACCGCTTCGGCGCGCGCGCCGCCACCCGCGCGCTGCTCGCCGTGTGGTGCGCGAGCGTGATGCTGCCCGTGCTCTCGCCCGCGCCCGGCTGGTTGTTCGCGGCGTTCCTGCTGTACGGCTGCACGGCCGGCATGTGCGACGTGGTGATGAACGCCCACGCCGTCGTGCTCGAACGCCGTATCGGCCGCTCGATCATGTCAGGACTGCACGGCATGTGGAGCGTGGGCTGCCTGACCGCGGGCGGCGTCGGAGCCCTGGCCGCGCAGGCCGGCATCGACGCCAGGATCCACCTCGCGGCGGTCTCCCTCACGCTGATCGTTCTGGGCGCGATGGTCGGGAGCAGCCTGCCGCCCAGCGACACGTCCACCCACGCGCCCGCGCCCCGCCGTCTCGTCCTCCCCTCGCGCGGCATTCTGGCCATCGGCGCGGTCGGGTTCTGCGCCACGTTCGCGGAGGGCGCCGGCGCCGGCTGGGCAGCCGTCTACCTCTCCGAGATCACCTCCGCCGGTCCTGGGGCGGCCGCCGCCGGATACACCGTGCTCATGGTCTCCATGGCGGGGGCCCGGCTGGCGGGCGACCGGGTCATCCGTGCGCTCGGACCCGTGGTGGCCGTCAGGGCAGGCGGCATCGTGGCGACCGCCGGCTGCGTCATGGTGGTCGCGGCCCGCTCCCCCGCCCTGGGCATCGCCGGGTTCGCCCTGCTGGGGCTCGGCGTGGCGGTGGTCGTGCCGCTGGTGTTCACGGCGGCGGGCAACGCCGGGACGACGCCGGGTGCGGGCGTCGCGGGCGTGGCCACGATCACGTACGTGTCGGGGCTGTCGGCACCCGCCGTCATCGGATGGGTCGCGGACTGGTTGTCCTACCCGGCCGCGTTCGTGATGATCACCGGCGTGGTGGCGCTGCTGACGCTGCTGGCCCCCGTCCTGCGGCCCTCGCCCGCGTCCGCGCCGCCGAGGGAAGAGGCGCTCAGCGCCCGTTGACGGGGCGGCCCCGGCGCGTCGCCCGGCCTGGACTGCGGCGGGCTCTCACGTATACGCTCCCAAGCGAGCGCTTGGTTTACCTGAGGGGCCGCCGCATGAAGTTCTCGACCTTCCACCTCTTCCACCGCTTCGACGGCCAGAGCTTCAAGGACGTCTACGACCACCACCTGGAGCTCATCGAACTGGCCGAGGAGCTGGGGTTCGACGGGGTACGGCTGGCCGAGCACCACTTTCGCGACTACGGCGTCGCCCCCAACCTGTTCACCATGCTCGCCCACGCTGCCGCCCGCACCACGCGGCTGCGGCTGGGCACCGGCATCGTCGTCCTGCCCCTGCACGACCCGATCCACGTGGCCGAGGAGGCCGCGCAGGTGGACGTGCTCTCCGGCGGCCGGCTCGACCTGGGAATAGGGCGCGGATACCAGAGCGCCGAGTTCGAGGGGTTCGGCATCGACCTGGCGGAGGCCCGCGACCGGTTCAACGAGGCGCTCGACGTCATCGTCGGGCTCTGGACGCGGGAGACGTACCAGCACGAAGGGAAGTTCTACCGGACCGGCGCCGAGGTCTCGCTCGTGCCGAGGCCGCTGCAGACGCCCCACCCGCCGCTGCACGTCGCGGCCGTCTCGCCCGAGACCGTCACCATGTACGCCGAGCGCGGGCTGCCCATTCTGGCCGACCCCGCCGCGACGTTCCGCAAGGTCTGCGCGGCGGCCGGGGCCTGGCGGGAGACGGCCGCCCAGGCCGGCCACCCGGACGGGGCCGAGCTGGTGGTCGCACGCAGCGTGTACGTCGCCCCCACCCTTGAGCAGGCCCGCGCGGACCAGGAACGTTTCGAGGCGTCGTTCGACCGCTCGCGCATCTTCAACGAGCGCAGCGCCCCCATCGACCGGAGGACCGGCCGCGCCGCGCAGGGCTTCGAGTACTACCAGGACCGCTATCTCAAGGGCGGCACCGTGTCGGCCGGCTTCCGGTGGGAGCAGCTGGAGGTCATCGGGGACCCGGCACGGGTGATCGAGCAGATCACGCTGCTGCGGGACGCCGGCTTCACGAACCTCCTGTGCGACTTCGGCAGCACCCGGCCGATGCCGCTGGAGGACATGAAGCGGGTCATGCGGTTCTTCGCCGCCGAAGTGATGCCCGCATTCCCCCGGAGGCTCACATGATCCACAGCCTGTCCCTGTCGGACGTCCTCGCCGACCACGCCCGCAGCCGCCCAGGGGTCACCGCGGTGGTGGACGGCGCGACGCGGCTGACGTACCCGGAGCTCGACGCCCGCGTGACCCGCCTGGCCGGCGCCCTGGCCGGCCTGGGGGTGGGCGGCGGCGACCGGGTGCTCTGGCTGGGCCGCAACTCCTGCGCGGTGCTGGAGTTGCTGCTGGCCTGCTCGCGCCTGGGAGCGGTGTGCTGCCCGGCCAACTGGCGGCAGTCGGAGGACGAGCTGCGGTTCGTGCTGGCCGATCTGACCCCGTCGGTCGTCGTCTGGGAGCCGCCGGACCCGACGAGCGCGACGGACGCGCCAGGCACGACGGGTGCGCCGGACGTGCTGCGCGGCTCGGGGCAGGGTGTGTGGGTGCGGGCGGGCGACGAGTACGAGCGGCTGATCGCCGGCGCGAGCCCCCGGGAGTTCCCCCAGGTGGCGGACTCCGAGCCGGTGCTGGCCCTCTACACCGCCGCGTTCGGCGGCCGGCCGTGCGCCGCCCTGCTCGGCAGCGCCGCGCTCGTCGCCCACGCCACCTCGCTGCTCGTCGTCCGGCAGATGGAGCCGGGCTTCACCTTCCTCAACAGCGGCCCGCTCTACCACGTGGGCACGATGATGTTCTGCCTGGCGACGTTCCAGATCGGCGGCACGAACGTCTTCACCCCCGCGTTCGACCCCGAGGAGGTCTGCCGGCTGGTCGACGCCGAGCGGGTGACGCAGGCGTTCCTGTTCGGGCCGATGATCGACGCCGTCACGAAGGCGAACGCGGACGGCGCGTACGACCTGTCGTCCCTGCGGTTCGTCGCCCACTCGGCCGAGTGGGACGACATGATCACCGTGGACGGCTCGCCCTGGTGCCGGTCGAAGATGGGCGGGTACGGGCAGACGGAGGTGGGCGGGATGCTCACGTTCCTGGGGCTGGCGGA